>JAIECJ010000206.1 GCA_029068555.1 Lachnospiraceae bacterium | reverse complement strand
TATCCGGCTCACATCTGCATGGATGCCGGATTTTACACTTGCCTCAAATTGTGAATAATCGACCATTTTTTTCCTCCATTTCTTACATTTCTGTAGAATACTAATATTTTTTATAGATATGTTTGCATAAAATTTGATAAAAACAATATACAATCCAGACCACCCAAGTTATCTCCCACTTGTGTGATATTACAGAAATCATCAAATAAAGAACAGCAACAGTAATAGCAATAATCCAATTCATTCGCTAAATCCTGCTGCGTATGAATTTGTTCTTTTCTGATAACAGCAATTAGGCTGCCCGTTTTTGGAACGTTCAATATTTTCACCTTCTTTCTGCTTTTATAATATCACGAGAAACACCATATTCAAGAAATGCTTCGTTGAAATGTTAAACGCTCCGTTGGATTTATGCAAAAATAACTTCCCTTTCTACAATCCCCCTCGCACTGGCGGTCATTCCCGTTTATCTTTATTTAGAGGGAAGTAGTGGAGCAATTTGTTCCCATTCCTGAGCAGTCAATTCGTAACAATTCAACATAATCAACACCTCTTTTTCTTTATTTTACCATAAATAAACAGGTATGAACATATTTTTTGTGCATTTTTTGTTTTTCCAACACGCTCTAAGCCGATTAAAGGAACTGTCAAAAATGTATGCCCTCTATGCGCCAATCCGCCTATAAGGAGAGCCTGTCACTCAAAGGACTTGCAAAAATGAAATATGATAGTATTTGGTATTGTTCTTTTTCTTAAGTGTTGAAATTGCATAACTCATTTTTCATAAATATCCTTTTGACCCCGACATCATGACATTGTGAATAATGGATATACCTATTCCACCTATCCAACAGAAATCTGGCGGGAGGGATAACAACTGCTTGCTGTGAGATAGGATATCCCTTATAATAAAAACATGCGAAGTGACAGCAAAAAACGAATTTTGAACCAGAAAGCGGAGGTGGTACTTGTGGTGAAGCCGATAATGAGGGATGTATTTTTCCTGAATCAGAAATCGGAGCCTGCAACAAAAGCGGATGTGCAGGTTGTAACAGATTTACTTGATACCTTGAAGGCCAATCAAGCCAGATGTGTCGGTATGGCAGCAAATATGATTGGTGTGCACAAAAGGATTATAGCAGTAAACATGGGATTTATGAATATGCCGATGATAAATCCGGTGATTACGGAGAAATCGGGAGCCTATCAAACCCAGGAGGGCTGCCTGTCACTGGAGGGTGTGCGGTCAACGACACGATATCAGGAGATAGTGGTGGAGTTTTTAGACATCAGCTGGAAAAAGCAGAAGCAGAAATATTCCGGCTGGACGGCTCAGATTATACAGCATGAGTGCGATCACCTTGATGGGATTGTTATATGACACTGTTATTGTGAAAATATGATGATACATTTTGCAGCGGACATATGGAATGCCCTTTTGCATAGAGAAAGCGAGGTATAAAATGAAAAAATATAATTTTTATGGCTGGGAGCAGGCAAATGCGCCAGCAATAACAGACCAGTATGCAGGCATTAAAACACCCATTGATTTATATGATGCCCTGTCAGAAATTTGGTGTGCCGAGACCTGCGCACCGAGAATGCGCGTGAACTGGACACCAGAAAATAAAACGATGGGGCAATGCTCGATCACTGCATTTCTGGCACAGGATATCTTCGGCGGCAAGGTATATGGAATCCGCAGACCAGACGGCAGCTATCACTGTTACAATGTGGCCGGCGGCTGTTGTTTTGACCTGACCAGTGAGCAGTTTGGCGATGAAATCCTGAACTATGAAGGCAACCCGGAACAATTTCGCGAAACGCATTTTGCAAAGGAGGAGAAACGTCTTCGCTATGAGTATCTGAAGGGAGCGCTGCAAAAATATCATAAAGACCAGTAGGGGATTGTAAATAAATTTACAATTGTACTTGTCTATGTCCTTGACTGTATAGGACGAAAAGCATATTTAGTGCGGAATATTG
The DNA here is from genome assembly GCA_029068555.1 of Lachnospiraceae bacterium. Taxonomy (GTDB): domain Bacteria; phylum Bacillota; class Clostridia; order Lachnospirales; family Lachnospiraceae; genus COE1. Next base: position 31,525 of record JAIECJ010000206.1, on the reverse strand, counting down.
ATTTTGTCTGACTGGCGGCAGGAAGTGTATCGTATCTTACAAAAATGATGCAATTTTGATGCAGTTCTGATACAACTCCGATTTATAATAAAATGCATTCGCATAATCATTTTAATGCCCGCGTCTGTGAAGGACGGAGCGTTGCCGATTTTGATGAACAACGCGGCGATTGTGTGTACAGCAAATGCAGAGAACGTGAGAATATGTTGTGTTTGTTCAGCAATGAGATGGGGCAGGTTACTTTGGCGGATAAAATATCAGAGAAACAGGAGCGTTACATATGAGATACACAGAGGATAAAATGCATAAACACAGTAGACCAATCTTCGCACTTGGCGTTGTAATGGCAGTTGTGCTGCTTGCGGGGTGCAGCAGTTCCGGTGTGCACGAGGTGTCACGAAACGAAGCGGAGCCAGAGGGATTGACGGTTACCGCACTAGAGTTTGCAGATTTAACCCAGACTCCCACTCAGGAAAATCCGGTGCAGGAGACTGAAAATCAGGGGACGGAATATATGGAGACGGACAACCAGGAAACAACGTCATCGGAGCCTGAAACACAGATTGCAGATGAGAGCGGCAATGGATCGGACGTCTTCGAAAACAAAAAGCAGCCGCCCGAAGGTTTTACACTTACACTTGAGTCTGAGGACTGGGGACTTTCCTTCGGTGAGTCGGGCACGCAGCCTGTGGGAAATGCGTCACCGGATGATTTGGCGTGGTATGATGCTTACTTTGTGGGCGATTCCAGTGAGAAGGTTATCTATCTCACTTTTGACTGCGGCTACGAGAATGGCAACACTGAACCGATACTGGACGCGCTGAAAAAACATAATGTTCCGGCAACTTTTTTTGTGGTGGGACATTTTCTGGAGACAGCGCCTGACTTGGTGAAACGCATGGTGGAAGATGGTCATATGGTTGGCAATCATACCTACCATCATCCCGATATGTCTACAATATCCAGTCTCGAAGCTTTTCAGAAAGAGCTGGATGATGTGGCGGATTCGTTTTATGAAATTACCGGCACAAGTCTGTCGCTGTATTACCGTCCACCGCAGGGCAAGGCGAATGCAGAGAATATCAAAATGGCGCAGCAGCTGGGTTACAGCACCATTTTCTGGAGTCTCGCCTATGTGGACTGGGATACGGAGAACCAGCCAGGCCATGATGCGGCTTTTGACAAGCTCACGTCCCGCATCCATCCTGGTGCGATTGTGCTGCTGCACAACACATCACAGACCAACGGTGAAATTTTGGACGAGCTGCTGACGCGGTGGGAGGAGATGGGGTATCGTTTCAGGACGTTGAGAGATTTTTCACAATTATAAATGTCTTTGCTGCATGTATAGGATGCAATGAACTGGTGCACATAGTGATTAGTACAGTGTTTCCCTTATTTTTCGCGTTTCTTTCCAGACATTATCGCCGTAGTTGCTGACCAGAGCGTGTTTGAAAAATCATTCCTGCCACTTGCATAATGACGCCAAGGTGTCGTATTTACTACTTGGCGTCATATTTGCGCCAAATTCAGTTGATGTAAAGCATTGTCCTTTATGCCTTTGCCCCTTACGCCGCCTGATATGAACATCTGCTCCTTTCAGACAAATCCCGACGCTGATTTTTTCCTTGTTGGATTTAAGATGTAATACTATTATATGAAACTTGTGGTTACGATACAAGTATTGAGAATTATTATAATAAATGTCGGAAATAAACTTGTTATGGTTCACTCCGTTCCGGCAATAAGGAATTGTCCATGCAAAATTTGCTTTGCAAATGGTTACAGTGTAGGTATAGTTTGTGCATTGGGACAAAAATATGTACGTTATGTGCAGATTGTTGAAACTTAAATATATTTATTATAAAATGCATGAAAGCGATACCAAGGATTTCATTTTCAAAGTTTGGCGGATGAAAGGGATAGCAGATATATGGAAATGCAGATTGTGATAATGAGCATCATTACATACTTATTGCTATTTAACAGCTGTTTGACTTTTCGGTTAAATATTTTTCAGAACATAGTTATTACTATCGTGCTTGCTGTCAATATAGCATTTGTTGGTAATATAATTGGCAGTCTATTTGTTATACCAATGTTTATTATATTGATTATGTATATAAAGTGGCTAAATCGAGAGGATTGGTTAGTAAATATATTTTTAATAGTATTTTCGTACACTTTATTGGTAATTGTAGACAATTTGACTCATTTTATTTGGAATATTATAGGATTGAATGCTGGCAATCATTGGCCTATTTATATGATTGTAGATTATCCTGTTTTTATTGTGATATGTCGCTTTATGTCGAGTAAGATAGTAAAATTGAAAAAAAAGGAAGCATTGATGTTATCTCCCAGGATTTTAGCAATTCTTGGAACAGATTTGACATTATGCATGATTATTTTTGTAATGCATATAACTGTGGCTGAACAAGTGGGCTCATCCACCCCGGTTCTTTTTAGCAGCATAATATTATATATAGGGTATTTTCTTTTAACATTTTCAATGATGACAATAATCGTTAAAGAGTATGATACCAATGCTAAAATAATATTGAAGCAAAATTCATATGATAATCTTCAGGAATATATGTCTCAAATTGAGGAGCTTTACCAAAATCTCAGGGTTTTTAAGCATGACTATGCAAATATTATGGTGAGCATGGCGGGTTATATTGAGGGTAATGATATGGAAGGCTTGAAAAGGTATTATGATAAGCAGATATTTCCAATCAGTAATCAACTTATAAAGGCAAATGATGCAATAGCCATATTGCATAATCTGGATATTGTAGAATTGAAAAGCCTTATTTTTGTTAAAATAAATCATGCTTTAGAACTCAATATGGAAGTAAGTCTTGAAATAACTGAAAAAATTGAGACAATCAATATGAAGAGTGTTGATCTGGTAAGAATAATAGGCATTTTGTTAGATAATGCAATAGAAGCTTGTCAGGAATGTGAGCATCCCAGTATCGGTTTTAGTATAATGAAAATGGATAGTGATGTAACATTTGTTATAAAAAATACATATATAAAGCACGATATAGACTACAGTAAGCTTGGAAATATAGGCATCAGCTCCAAAGGGGAACGTAGAGGAGCTGGCCTGTACAACATCAAGACAATCACTAATGATTACGATAATGTAATTATGGATACAGAATATGAAGCAGGATATTTTACTCAGGTATTGGAGATTTATGCTTAATAGTAGGCAAAAGCAAGATTGTAACAACAGCCATAGAGTAAATAATTGCTCCACGCAATATGGAATTTGATAAAATAGTTATATTATAAAGTAACTTTTAGAAAATAATTTATTAGTTCTTAAGCGTAGGAAAAAATAGTTTGAGCGTAAGGAGTATTAAAAAAGGGAGCATTAAAATATGATAGATGTATATATTTGTGAAGATATCAAAGAACAGAGGGATGTTTTAGCTCATTATGTTAAGGCAGCCATATTGATTCAGGAATACGATATGAAGTTGAGGATAAGCACTGACAAACCAGAGGAATTAATAGAGCAGCTGAAGCAATCAAAGAATACAGGTCTTTATTTTTTGGACATAGATTTAAAGTCAAGCAAGAACGGACTGATGCTTGCTAAAGAAATAAGAGAATATGATCCAAGAGGATTTATAGTATTTGTGACATCTCATTCGGAGATGTCTTTTATAACATTTCAATATAAGGTAGAAGCTTTGGATTTTATTTTGAAAGATGAGCCACAGAAACTTCAGCACCGTATATGTGAATGTATGGAAAATGTAAATCAAAAATATGCAAAGATTTCAAGAGGTAGTGGAAAAACGATTACTATTACAAGGGGGGGAAGGAAAATAACATTATCTTACGATGACATTATGTTTTTTGAAACATCTGTGAATGAGCATAAACTTATTGTTCATACTATAAATAAATCAATGGAATTTTTTGGTAAAATGAAAGATATAGAAGATGAGGTTGGAGAGGACTTTATTCGATGCCATAGAGCATATCTGGTGAACAAAAAGAACATTGAGGAAGTTTTGTATGCTGATAAGCTTATTATTATGAAAAATCGAGCTGAATGTCCGATATCTCATAGGCTTCTGGGGCAAGTAAAAAATCAAATATGATATCAATATATTTTGATATATATAATAAACGGCAAATACTTTTGTCGTTTATTATAATATAAGGAAGATGATCTGAGAAATGTTTTTAACGGATCGTCTTCCTTATATTTTGCATGTATTTCCTAGAGCGTGTTTGAAAAATCATTCCTGCCACCTGCATAACGACGCGTACGCGTCGTATTCACCACTTTGCGTGATATTTGCGCCAAATTCAGTCACCGTAAGGCATTGCCCTTTATGCCTTTGACCCCTACGCCTCCTTCATTTGGCACAAATCTTCCACAAACTGTGACGCACATCTGGCAGAAAGCATTTTTCAAACACGTTCTAAAACACGTTTAAGTAATTTTATATTTCTTAAACGTTCATAATAGACAAAAAATAATACGTTAACCGCAAAGAAAATCTCTTTTAAGAAAAAAGAGTATGAGATGTTGCAGAGCATGATAAAGTAACATTATCAAATAAATGATTGAGGGAGAGATTCAAAATGAAAGATATAAAGAAGAAGAGTATTGATGTGTTATGCAACTTTGGAATGAAAAAGCAGTTAGATGCTGTAAAGGGTTCGTAGCTTATGGTACCTTATTACTTCTTCAAGCGGAAAAATTATCGTAGGATCAAAAGGCTAATGAGTAGAGCAGGGGCTGTAAGTTATATAGATCCCTGCTCTTCTCAAATTTATAACTTTTGGAAGGAGAAAGATAATGCAATTAAAAAATTACAGCCTTACCGTTGGTAAGAAAACACTTTTTTCAAATGTATCTATAAATTTTGAAAGTGGTACCGTATGCAATTTATTGGGGGGAAACGGAGTAGGCAAGTCAAGTTTCGCTAAATCGCTGATAGGTATGTTAGATTACGAGGGGCAGGTAATTTATCAAGGTTCTTTGTGTGTAATAGGGAGCTATACAAATGTTCCTTATGATTTGACATTAAGTGACTTGATTAAAATATTAAAAAGAAATAAAGCAATATCTGAGATTGACGAATTATATGAGCTGTTGGGAATAAAACAAATCGATCATTTTCTGAAGATAGGAAAAATGAGTGATGGGCAAAAACAGAAGATTAAGCTGCTCTCTTTTTTGTCAAGCAATCCGGATATAATTGTCCTAGACGAATTTACGGCGTCCTTGGATAAAAAAAGTATGTTGGATATTTATAATTTTCTGCAGCAATACCAGGCAAAAAGAAAAGTGTTAATAATAAATATTACACACAATATATTGGATTTGGAAAATCTAAATGGAAAATATTTTTATGTTACACAAAACACAATAATTCAGTATAGTGATAAAAGGAAATTATTGGAAGACTATACAAGTCTTAGCTAGGGAGGGCAGAGAGTGATGATAGAGTTATATAGAATAAAAAATAATCATATAGGATTGTTTTCGGTTATGGTATGCGTATTAATGGGGGTTCTTGGTTTAATTCTTTTAGTTTCATTAGATGGATATCAATTAGATGAGATATCAATGGGACTGCTGCAATACAGTATTTATACAGTTTATACCCAATTTGGTTTTTTTGTTCTGCCGGTATTATCTATTTATCTTATCACAATTGACTATAAGGAAAAAAATATAGCTTTTTATAAATTATTAAAATATAATGAGCACTTATATTTTTTGCAGAAGCTGGCTGTTTTATTGATTTTAAATACGATTGGTAATTTTATAGTATCATTTTCCGTTTCTGCGGTATATAGGAATTTTTCGGCTTTCATTCTTTTCTTCTTTAAATTAGAAAATGTTTCTGTTTTTATTACGTTAATATCCTTGCTATATGCCTTTGTGTTTAAAAATCTTATGATTTCTTATTGTGTTAATTTTGCGCTCTGGGTTACGGGGATTGTCTTGTATAGCATAAATGGCTCATTAAAAATTTTTTGCTTTTATGATGCATCCCTGGAAAAACATTCAGCGTTTCAAGATGTTTTAGAAGCAGGGGTAATTATGCATAGTTCTGTAATTACAGAAATTATATATAATGCCGTAGTTTTTTTAATAGGAATGGTCATCATAACGATGTTTAGAAAGAGGTGGATGAAAAATGGAATATAATCATATTGCAATATTATTGACAGAAAACTGTAATGCACATTGCAAAATGTGTTGTGATTCCAGAGGAGAAGTGTGCGGTCACACACTAACAATAGAGGAACTGGATATAATCTTAAAGCAAATAAAAGAATATTTGTTCGCAGAAACTGTAGGATTGACCGGTGGGGAACCGATGTTATATCCTGCGCTTTGCGAGTACATAATAAATTATGATTATGGAAGAAAAATGAAATTTACTATTAAGACGAATGGTACTATTTTCAAATTATCATAAGCTCTATAATAATGATTAGTAGCTGTTTTATTGCTTTATTAGTTGGTGTCAAAATGAAATCCCCAAAAGTAACTATAGTTAGCTCGTTTATCTTAGTATGTCTTACACAGGGGAATACAGGGACATATACATTAGTAGATAACCTTGCATTCTGTATCATATTGTTTATTTTATCCATTCTTTCAGTTTTTCTCACAATTTATAATATTGACAAGGTAGATGTATAGATTGATTATAAAGTAAGGAAAGCTTTCTAATAGTGGCGGTTCTTTCTGATGTTTGGGTAACTACGTTATTTTCGTTTTGCTCTGATAAGCCAATTTGGTGACTTATAGCAAATTCAGAGAATATATGGATACCCAAAGTACAGAAGAACCATAGCGGCACGTTTTATATGTGAGAGTATAATGTCAGCGTCGTGACATTGACCCTAAAGGCAGCCTTTTTCCTGTACCATTACGTATTTTTCCGGACAGGAACCCACAGTTCACAAAACAGATTTTTTTCACCGCGCTCGAAGTAGATCTCATAGTCTGTGTCATCTGTCTGCGTGTAGCCGGCGTAGGCGTGAACAGTAACGAAGTTTTTACTGATGAAAAAATACTGAGAGATAGGATATTGATATAACAATAGAATGCAAGTATAATAAAAGAAGATTAATTGACAGAAAAAAGTGTTTGTAAGCAGGAGTTTGCAGCAAAATATGTTTGAGAGAGAGGGTACCACACATGTCATTCACAATCCACGTAAAAATGAAAAAAATCGGCAGGCAAAAGCATGCAGGTATCGCGCCTGTTCCGTTTGATCTTGATGAAAAGCCGCAGACAGTCCGCCAGCTTCTCGATGAGTTGACAAGGCTTGGCGTCAGGCAGTACAACGAGCGGAGAGACGACGGGCGGATTCTGGCGTACCTGACGCGGGATGAGATAGCGGCGCAGGCGGTGCGCGGGAAGGTTTCCTCTGGTTTGCACAGTGGTGCAGACGCAGTGGAGGACAAAGCTGTCGAAAACACGCTGCAATGCTTTGAGGACGGCATTTACCGCGTGTTTGCCGGGGAGCAGGAGCTGACCACACTTTCCGATGAAATTCCGTGGACGGAGGATATGGTATTTACATTTATCAGGCTGACAATGCTGTCGGGGTGGTAAAGGAATGCACAGCGGTCGGTGGACAGTTGGGAAAAGAATGGAGGAAGAATACAAATGGCAGGTTTTAGCTATGAGTCCAGAACAAAGCTGACAGAAACAATGTGTAAGGAACTTGCGGAAAAGGGGGTGCACCTTTCTGAGCTGGAGAAGAAAATGCTTCCGGACAGGTATTATTACAGTATGCCGCGGGATGTATGCAATGAGATGCGTCAGCATTTGCGGCAGAGTGCCAGCGGGAAGCTGAGCGACTTGTACCGCAGCACGTTTCAAAATGTGGTAGATGTCTGTGTGGCACAGGAGCTTCAGGAAGAATTTTATGATGCGCTGGACGCGATGAATTGTTACCAGATGACGGCGGGGTGGTTTCGCAGAAGCCTGCGTTCCGGCAGTTATCTTCCGTTTGTGGAGAACAGTATTCAGCTTTTGCGGGCATATGCGCATCTGCAATTTTACGGCGGCGACCTTGCGGCGGTTCTGACTGGGAAGATTTCGGAGGAGCTTTACGACCACGCGCGGAACGAGTTTGTATATTCGTGGATGCTTGCGGCGCAGATTGACAGAGGAGAGGAAAAGACAATCCGCGCGGTGAAAGACATTCTCTTTGGCGAAAGCAACACGCTGATGATGAGCCGCGAGCTGGTTCTCGGCATCGTGATGTCAAAAAGTCAGGAACTTTATCAAGATCTCGGCAAATTTCTGCTGGCAGCGCGGCTGCAGGAGGGGGCGCGGCAGGTAGTCTGTGAGTCGATGGACGCGGGCAGACCAGAGGCGTTTCTCCACCTGTTTTCCGTTATTGAGGAGAACGACCTGATTCGCTATTCGTCCGTCAAGCGGGCGGTCAGTACATGGATTGGCATTTTCAATGAAAAGAGTGTAGACCGCATCAGCGGGAAGCTGCTGCGGATGATGGGGCAGTGCCTGCGGGATAAAGAATATTTAAATGAACAGCTCGCATCAAACGATGCCATTGCCATCAGCTGTGCGCTCTGGGCAAAAGGATTTTACAATGCGGATGACGCAGTGGAAACGGTCACGGCGCTTATCAGGAACGGCACGAAACAGCAGAAAATGACAGCATCTTATTTCTGCCATTCTTTGCAGGACGAGAAACAGCAAATGCGGGCGGCGAAAGAGGTTCTTCTCTCCTGCCCGGAGGATTTGGAGCTTGTCGCGTGCTTTATGCCTAGTTTTATGCCCGCTGGAGGAAGATCCTTCTATGAGCTGATTCGGCGAGAAGACGAGTATTATTATGGTTTTGATGACGGCGAAGTGCGGGAACCAAAACCCTTGGCGCCGGAGTCCTTGTTTCAGGACAGTGCAGAGGCAGAAGCTGTCTATGGGATTTTAAAGGGGATTTTAGGACGGATTCCGAAAAAAGGATTGAAGCTCTCTCCCTGTATTTTCCCGTGGCATGAGGTGGAGATGAGCCCATCGGATATTGCGTGGCGCATATGCGTGATTGCGTGGATGCTGCAAAAGGAGGACTATCTTGACGAAGCTGCGGAGCTGATTCCGCTGGTCGGGCAAGGACAAACATACAATGCGTCAAGGGCAGCAGCGGCGAGAGTGCTGCTCTACCGACCGACTTCGATAAGACGCAAAAAAGTTTTGTTTGAACTGCTGCACAACGCAGAGGAATTTACGAACAGGGCGGCGTATAAGCTGGCAGAGGACATGGAGCTTTCCGCGGAGGATTACATACAGATTGAACAGAATCTGAGCTATAAAAAAGGGCGTGCCGGGACGCTTGCCCTGCTGCACAGACAGGATAGTGATGGTCTGGCAGAATGTATCAGACGGCTGCTTGCGCAGAAGTCCGAGGAGTGCCATATGGGAGCGCTCGACCTTGCCCTGCAGCTGCAAAAGGAGGACAAGGCAACTTTTGAAACAATTATTCCAGCGCTTGAGACACTGTCAAATCCGACCGGAAAGGAACAGGTGCTTTTGAAAGAACTGCTGGGTAAAAGCAGCGAGGCGCAGGATATTTTGAAGCTGCCGGGTTATGGGCTGTACGATGTGGAAAAGGAATGGATTGTACCGGCCGTTGATGTGGATGAAAGAGGGGCGGAAAAGCTCTTTGTCTGCGGTGAGGAGATGTGTATCGGCGTCCTGAATAAGCTGGACAGGCTGATTGACGAGAACCGCGAGCGAACGTACAAGACCGCATGGGGCGAGGAATTGATGCTTGGAAACGGGCTGGAAGTCATACAGTGGAATTATGGCGACTTAGAGAGGGAGTCTTTGGACAACTATCCGTTTCGTGAACTGTGGGAAACATTTTATGAAAAAGAGGTTCAGACGCCGCAGCTGTTGCTGGAGATGCAGCTGTTTTGCATGTGCAGAGGTCAGAAAAGTGATTATGAGCGGAATGCGGGGCTGTACCAAAAGGTTTTTGGGCACGTATTTTCCAATCTGGATGTTCCGCTCTCCTACAAGGGGCAGGTGGAGACTGCTATATCCTTGTTATTTAGTCAGTATGTGCCGCGTTCGCTTCTGGTGCATTTTGGACTGTGCGGAGCTGCAAAGCTGCTCTCTGTACTGGACAGTTCCAACGCTTTGTTTACAGTTGAGGAAGCTCACTGGAACGGGCAGACGCATGTTATTACAAGGCGCGCGTTGGATTTGCCTGTTTTCGGGGATATGTGTCGATGGCTTTTCGATGTTGAGGAGGAGGACTGGGAGCGCTCTTTCGCACTGCGTTTTGGTCTGCAGCAGTATTATCATAGCCTGACTGAGGGGGAGGATCAGCCGCAGTATGGGTATTACAAAGGATATTACAGAAATTTTCGAACATATCTGGAGCTTTCAGACTATGTGCAGTGCTATATACGTGGAGTATGGGACAAGGATTTATTTTATAAAGCGGTGTTTACGTTCTGTGATATTGGAAATCTGCTGGATCCAGTCAGTGTCGTGGAGCAGAGGGGAGCTGTGCCCTTGCGCAGTGCCGGTTCTCAGGGACTGAATACATTTTTTGGGTACAATGTCATCAAACCTGTGGATGGAAAGTATCATTTTGATACGATCGGGGACGAGATGCCGGAAATGGTGTTTGCCCACGAGCTGTACAGAGAGTTGATTCCGATCATTTTAAAAGTGGAGTTGAAACGGGGTGAGCAGCCGACTCCTTTTTCGAAGTATATCAAGCACATTTACGCGGTTTACGGTATTGACTATATGATTCAGATTTTGACGGCGCTAGGAAAAGACCCATTGCAGCGCGGCTATAGTTATTATTCCTCCGACGAGGACAGGCGTCATGTGCTCAGTCATCTGCTGAAGGTTTCCATGCCAAAGCCGGAGGAGACCGCGCAGGATTTGAAACAGGCGCTGAAGGGAACCGATATCACACAGAAGCGCCTTGTGGAGCTTGCCATGTACGCGCAGCAGTGGATTCCGATGATTGAGGAGTATCTCAAAATGCCGGGCTTTGCGAGCACCTGTTACTATTTTATGGCTCACACCAGCGAGGAATTTGACGAGCAGACAACATCAGTGATCGCAAAGTACACGCCGCTTTCAACAGAGGAACTGCGGGACGGCGCTTTTGACATCCACTGGTTTTTCGAGGCGTATGAGAAGCTCGGGGAGAAAAATTTCAAGATGCTGTATGACGCTGCGAAATACTCGTCCACCGGAACGGCGCATGGGCGGGCGCGGAAATATGCGGACGCCGCGCTCGGAAAGGTAGACAAGGAGGCGCTCAAGGCAGAAATCAATGTGAAACGCAACAAGGATTTGCTGATGAGCATGGGACTTTTGCCGTTTCCCAAAACTTGGAAGGCACGGGAGGAAGATCTTTTAGAACGTTACCAGTTTATCCAGAAGTACAACAAAGAAAGCAGACAGTTCGGTGCACAGCGGCGGGCAAGCGAGGGGCGTGCGGTCGAGATTGCCCTGCGCAACCTGAGTGTAAACGCTGGGTTTACAGATGTTACGCGCCTTACACTCCGGATGGAAGGAAAGCTGGCAGAGCATTCTGCAGAATTTTTTGACTGGCGGACAGTGGGCGATATGGAATTGATGGTGCTGGTGGATGGGGACGGAAAGAGCGCCCTGCAGTGCAGGAAGGACGGCAGGCTTCTGAAGTCCGTTCCGGCGAAACACAAGAAGGATGAGACGGTGTTGCGTTATCAGGCGGTTGTCAAGAAATTGAAGGAGCAGTACAGCCGGACAAAACAGATGATGGAACAGGCGATGGAGGACAGAACTGCGTTCGAGGTCTGGGAGTTTCTGGAATTATATCAGAATCCAATTGCGCGCCCTATCACAGAGCCGCTTGTGGTGCGGACCGCGGGAGAGCAGGACATGCGGATTGGATTCCTCACAAAGGACGGGATTGTGGACAGCTCTGGCACAGTTTTTCCGGTAAAGCCAAAGGAGCAAATTTATATCGCGCACCCGTTTGATTTGTACAGCAGCGGGCACTGGCATGAGTACCAGAAGCTTTTGTTTGAAAGGCATATGAAGCAGCCCTTTAAACAGGTGTTCCGCGAGCTGTATGTGAAGCTGGAAGAGGAGCTGGACGGGCACCAATCCATGCTGTTTTCAGGTAACCAGATACAGCCGCAGAAAACGGTTGGTACCCTGCGAGGCAGGCGATGGGTGGCGGATTATGAGGGTGGTTTGCAAAAGATTTATTATAAGGAGGATATCGTCGCGTGTATTTATGCTATGGCAGACTGGTTTTCGCCGAGTGACGCCGAGGCGCCGACGCTGGAATATGTGGTGTTTACAGATCGCAGGACGGGCAAATCCCTGAAAATCAAGGAAATTCCCGACATCATTTACAGCGAGGTGATGCGTGATGTCGATTTGGCTGTCAGCGTTGCCCATGCAGGCGGGGTCGACCCCGAGACAAGCCACTCGACGATTGAGATGCGCCGTGCAATTGTCGAATGCAATCTTGCCCTGTTCCAGACAAAAAATGTCCGGCTTGAGGGCAGTCACGCGATTATCGACGGAAAGCTGGGTCAGTATACGGTGCACCTCGGAAGCGGCGTCGTGCACCAGATCGGAAATGCCATGCTGTTTGTCGTCCCGGTTCACGCGCAGCAGCGCGGGCGCATCTTCCTGCCCTTCGTGGACGATGATCCCAAGACGGCGGAAATTATGTCGAAGATTCTGCTGTTTGCGGAAGATGCGAAGATAAAAGACCCAAAGATTCTGGGGCAGATACAGTAAAAAAAGATATAATTTGTTGGAATTGTAATAAAGGAGGTAATTTGCTATGAAAAAGAAAGCGATGTTAATGTGGATTCTCTTTGTGGTATGTATCATTGGTACAGTGGCGCTGAGATACTTTGCAGACAGGGAACAGGTGCAGTTTGAGGAGGTTTCGGCAAAGGTTGTGAGCGCACAGGAGAAAGTGCTTAAAAACCGCAAGACCGGCACGGAATACACTTCTTATGAAGTCACTGTAGAATACGAAGGAGAGGAATATGCGCTTAAGAATGCGCACAATGTCTACCAGTATCCCAGCGGAAAAGAGATTACGGCATATTTGTCCCGCGGCAGTCTATATGCGAATATAGAAGGGGTACGGTCTTCGACACCGCTATTCTATGCCTATTTTGCTTTTCTGATCGCATCTCTGGTAATGCTCGGTGTAGCGATAAACGAAACTGTAAAAGCAAAACGGAAATAGACTGTTTATAGCGTGTGGGGACGGAGTACGTTTACCGTTCGCGATACCAAACCGGCAGTTGGCGAAAGAAGTGCGCATCTGCAAAAAATAGCTGATATAATGAGTTCATCAATCAAACAAAGGAGTGTGAACCATTATGGCAAATACAAAGAGAATCACAGAGGTGTTACAGAAGATTGGATACGAGCCGGAGGAGGGAAAGACGATAGTAGTCTCCTACGCGCCGGAGAATTTAAGTGACACGATTAAAAAGATGTTTTTCTGGAATAATTTTTATGCGCTTTGCTTCTGTAAGGAACAGATAGTGCTGATTCCGTATAGCAGTGTCTGGGCAGATGTGAAAAAGGAAGTGGCGCTGGAGCTGCCGTATTCTGCTATTGTCGATGTGAAAGTGTGGGAGACAGGACTCAACTACCGCATTGACATCAAACTGGAGAATGAGGTGATTGCACTGTCGGCACAGCAGGCAGAGCTGTCCATGCTCCGCAGTTCGGGTATGTACAGTCTGGAGGACTGGACTTTTGTCAATAACTGGCATACACACAATCTGAAAAAGACGCTGACAGCCCTGGAAGCGCTTGGCAGCGAAAAAAAATAACCCCTCCCCCCGCTTTCGGAATAAAAGTGTATGGGATATAATGGATTTCGGTATGGTACTTGGACAGAGTACTGTACTGAAATTTTTTTTGTGCATGGATGCATAGGAATCTGTCATGATAAAGCAGGGGGATACAAGGATGAAAACAAACAAAGCAATACATCTATGGAGCGGGATGCTCCTTGCTGTAATCACAATGAGTATGCTTTCCGGCTGTGCCTCGCATCGTGATATGGTGTCGGCAGCAGGCGCCGATAGCAATGCGCAGCGGGAGCAGGTTGTCGTTGCGGTTTCTGCGGAGCCGTCCACGTTAGATCCCTGCCAAGGCTGGGGACATGGAAATACACCGCTGATACAGAGCACGCTCATCAAATACAATGAAGATATGCATTTTGAGAGGGATTTAGCGGTTGATTACAGCCTTGACGAAACTGGATTGGTATGGACATTTCAGCTGCGCGATGATGCGAAGTTTACAGACGGGGAGGCGGTCACAGCCGCTGATGTGGTGTTCACTTTCGAGACAGCTAAAGCTGCGCAGGCATCCCTTGATCTGACCTTTCTGGAAAAAGTGGAGGCAATAAATGACACCACTGTCACTTTTTTGCTGTCAAGACCGACATCGGTATTTCTAAATACGGCTGCGTCGGTGGGAATTATTCCAGCGCACGCCTATGATGCAGATTACGGTATCAATCCAGTCGGCTCGGGACCTTGGAAATTTGTCCAGTGGAACCCGCAGGAACAGCTGATTTTGGAAGCGAACGAGGACTATTATGGAACAGTTCCTTCTATTAAAAAGGTGACTGTTGTGTTTATGACGGAGGATGCTGCCTTTGCAGCGGTGCAGGCGGGACAGGTTGACGTGGCGCTGACTGCAGCGACACTTGCGGACAGGAAGATTGACGGCTATCACCTGGCGCGCGTCACATCTGTTGACAACCGCGGGTTTACGCTGCCAGTACTGCCCAGTGAGGGTAAAGTTACCGAGAGCGGATATCCGATTGGAAATGACGTGACCTGCAATTTGGAAATCCGTCAGGCGATTGCCTGTGCGATTGACCGTGAACTTGTTGCCGAGACGGCGCTAAACGGCTTTGCGATGCCCTGTTATTCCGAGAACGATGGGATGCCGTGGAACAATCCTGAGGTGATCATTCAGACGGATGCGGATTATGCGAGAAAGATGCTTGCAGATGCTGGCTGGCTGGATTCAGACGGGGACGGTATAGTGGAAAAAAATGGGATTGAGGCATCATTTACGGTCTTATATCCAAGCGGTGATTCCGTCCGGCAGGCGGTGGCGCTGGCGGCTGCGGAGCAGGTGAAACCGGTCGGGATTCACATTAACGTGGAGGGAACCAGCTGGGATGACTTGGCGAAGCGCATGTTTTCCGACGGCGTCATGATGGGATGGGGCGCTGCGAATCCTTATGAGAGCTATTGCCTGTATCAAAGTAAGGGGGCATTTCAGGATGATTTTTATAATCCTGAAGGGTATCAGTCAGAGATAACGGACAAGTATCTGTCTGCGGCAATGGAGGCGCTGACGGCAGAGGAGGCGTATGAAAACTGGCAGCTTGCACAGTGGGACGGCGAGACGGGTACATGCATGAAGGGCGTCTGTCCATGGGTGTGGATCGTCAATGTGGATCACTTATATTATGTGCGTGACGGACTCGACATCGGTAATCAGCAGCTACACCCGCACGGGGCTTCCATGCCCTTACTGCAGAATCTTCATGAATGGCATTGGACGTCTGAAGAAGGTTAAGTGATCAGAATTGAGGTAACAGTTTAGATGGGTATTGCATGGAATTTTGCCTGTAAGAGTGAAGGTATCTGTACTGTTTCGAATTGAGGAGGATAGGCTTGAACAAAACGGCAAATCGGATTGTCATTATATTTCTGAAAAATTGTATACGTATGCTGTCACTGCTTTTTGCCGTCAGCATCATTTCCTTTGCGCTGGTGAGTGCCTCTCCAATTGATCCGGTGCAGCAGTATATCATGGGAATCGGACCTGTTTCGGAGGAACAGCGGGCTGGGATTGAGGCGTACTGGGGTGTTGACAAGCCGCCGACAGTGCGGTATTTCAGCTGGCTTTGCGCTTTGCTTCACGGGGATTTTGGCACGTCGCTGCTGTACCGCAGACCTGTGATTGAGATTATCGCGGAGCGTTTTCAAAATTCGTTTGCCATGATGTTGTGCGCGTGGATATTTTCAGGAATCATTGGATTTTCGCTTGGCTGTGTCATGGGCATGAACCGGGACAAATGGCAGGATAACGTCATCAGAAAGCTGTGCTGTCTTTTGAGCAGTGTGCCCACATTTTGGCTTGGTCTTGTCCTTCTGCTGATCTTTGCCGTGAAGCTGGGATGGTTTCCGGTCGGATTTTCGACGCCAATCGGCATGCGAAACAATGAGGTAAGCATATGGCAGCGCCTGCATCATCTGGCGCTTCCGGCGTTGACACTGAGCCTGATGTCCTTTTCTAACATTGCCCTTCACACGAGACAAAAGATGATTGATGTGATGAACAGTTCGTACATTTTATTTGCACGCGCACGAGGAGAGGACAGATGGACGTTGTTTGCCCGCCACGGGCTGCGCAATACAATCCTGCCTGCGCTGACATTACAGTTTGCTTCATTTGCAGAACTATTTGGCGGATCGGTACTGGCAGAAAATGTGTTTTCCTATCCGGGACTCGGATCGGCAGTCTCGGCGGCGGGGCTTAATTCGGATGTACCGCTGCTGCTGGGAATTACGCTGTTTTCAACGCTGTTTGTCTGTGTGGGAAATATGATTGCCAATCTGTTGTACGGCATCATTGATCCTAAGATTAGAGAGGTGGGGCAATGAGACAGTTGAAATCTTATGATGGGTTGGAACAAAAACAATGGCTGCAACAGATTCGTTTCAACACACGGACAAGATCGCTTGTGCTGACTATTGTTTTGTGTTTGATGGTTCTGGCAGCTTACGGAGCTGGCATTTTGATTCCGCAGGAAGCTGCTGCGGCAGATTTTCTTCATGCGAAACAGCCACCGTCATGGCAGCATCTGTTCGGTACAGACAATCTGGGGCGTGATATTCTGATGCGCACCCTGAAAGGCATGTCTGTCAGTGTGACGGTGGGGATTGTCGCTTCGTGCATCAGTGCGGTGGTTGGTATTCTGATAGGTATCGCTGCGGCGGCAGGATCCCGTTTTTGGGATGGGGTGATAAGCTGGGTGATAGATTTGATGATGGGGATTCCGCACACAGTTCTTATCATACTGATTTCCTTTGCCATGGGAAGGGGGCTGCGCGGGCTGTTAGCTGGTATTGCGGCTACACACTGGACAAGCCTTGCAAGGCTGATACGCGGGGAGGTGCTGCAGCTTCGCAGCCGGCATTATATCGCAGTGTCGCGCCGCATGGGGAAATCGGACTGCTGGATTTTGATACATCACCTGCTCCCGCATCTGGTGCCGCAGTTTCTGGCGGGGCTGATTCTGATGTTTCCCCATGCCATATTGCACGAAGCGTCCGTCTCCTTTCTCGGGTATGGGCTGCCGCCGGAACAGCCTGCGGTCGGCATCATATTGGCGGAGAGCATGACCTATCTCTCCTCAGGAATGTGGTGGATGGCATTTTTTCCGGGATTGCTTTTGGTGCTGACAGTCTGGCTGATTGACCGTCTGGGGGAGAACCTGCGGAGGGTGATTGACCCGTATAGTGCACAGAAGTAGGTAATTTTCGACTGAATATTTATAGGTCATTATTGTCATGAATATTCCTGAGAGTAGAACAATGGATCATATGGATATGTATGACCCATTGATATACGCAGTGAGGAGCAATAACACAGTGTTTCATTTTGGTAACTGGACAGAAATAACTTTGCAATTCCGTACAGAGAGAGGCGGTGCTATGAAAGATGCCTATTTTTTGTCAGTAAATGGGCTATGATACGCCGCAATGAGTTGGTGGATATGTAGAGGATGAATTATTTCAAAGCAGGCAAGAGGGGCAAGGGCAGGAAGTGTGAAAAAGGGGGGGATGTTTATGAATGACGGACAAAATATTCCGGTTTTGGAGGTCAGTGGTCTGTCCGTTTCCTTTCAAATGTATGATAAAATATTGGAGCAAAAAGAGCTGCAGGTTATTTCAGAGCTAGATATAAAAGTATACGCCGGTGAGATTCTGGCGATTGCGGGCTCGTCTGGATCGGGAAAAAGCCTTCTGGTGTCGGCGATTTTGGGGATTTTGCCTGAGAATGCCCGCGTTTCCGGTAAGATACGCTATAATGGTCATATGCTGACACCGGAATTACAGAGACAGCTGCGGGGAACGGAGATTGCACTGGTGCCGCAGTCGGTCGATTTCCTCGATCCACTGATGAAAGCAGGAGTGCAGGCGGATGGACACAGGAAGCCGTATCCGTCACAGAAAAGGCGTGCGCTTTTCCGGCGGTTTGGTCTGCCTGAGGAGACAGAGAAACGCTATCCGTTTCAGCTTTCCGGCGGCATGGCGCGGCGCGTTCTGGTATCCACGGCACTGATTACGGATGCGCAGCTGATTATTGCAGACGAGCCGACGCCGGGCATGAGTCTGGAGCAGGCTCTGGAGGCACTCAGGATGTTTCGGGAAATGGCGGACGACGGGAAAGCGGTTGTTTTGATTACACATGACATTGACCTTGCCTTTGCATTTGCGGACCGAATAGCGGTTTTTTATGCCGGAACGACTGTGGAGACTGCCAGTGCACGGGATTTTCAGGCGGGACCGGACGCGCTGCGCCATCCTTACAGTAAGGCACTCTGGCGGGCGCTGCCGCAAAACGGTTTTGAGCCAATTGACGGAACTCAGCCCTATGCTGGAAGTCTTCCCAGGGGGTGTCTGTTCGCACCGAGATGCAGCCGCAGCACGCCAAAGTGCGTGCAGGAAGTTCCATCCATGCGAACACTGCGCAGTGGGGAAGTGCGATGCTTTTATGCGGAATAGCTAAGAACGGATTAGAAAAGAGGTTACAGAAATGCGTCTTGAAGCAAAAAACATCAGTTTTCGCTATGGAAGGCGTGAGCCGTGGGTTATACAAAATTTTAATTTTAGTGTAGAGCAAGGGACATGTGTTGGCTTGTCCGCGCCGAGCGGTGCTGGGAAATCTACGCTGGCAATGCTGCTTGCGGGATATCTGACACCTGAGGAGGGCGGGATTCTGCTGGATGGAAAGCCGCTTCCGAAAAAAGGCATCTGTCCAGTACAGCTTATTTACCAGCACCCAGAGCATGCAGTCAATCCGCGCTGGCGTCTGCGCAAGGTGCTTGAGGAGAGCGGGCGGATTCCGGAGAAGCTTCTTGTCTCGCTTGGCATTGAGCGGGAGTGGCTGGAGCGCTTTCCGAGGGAGCTTTCCGGCGGTGAGCTGCAGCGTTTCTGTGTCGCGAGGGCATTGATGAGCGATGCGCGCTTTTTGATTTGTGATGAGATTAGCACTATGCTGGATGTCATCACACAGGCGCAGATCTGGCGTGTGGTCTGCAGCGAGGCAAAAAAGCGCGGTATGGGTATCGTCGTCATCACGCACAATCATCATCTGGCAGGACGTCTGTGCAGTCAGGTATATGATTTGCATGGAGACCAGCGTTCAGGGGATATTGTATAACCTGACATCGTTTATAATTTGCATGGAAATAAATGCGGCGGATTCCCGACAGGAGAATGACTGGAAGGTTAAACGATGGCAACTACACATAATGGTAGTAGTTGCCCTTCTTAACAAAGAAGATAACCGTGACAACCAGCGCGAGCAGTTCTGCCGCCACGATTGCGAGCCAGATACCGTCGAGACCCAGCAAAAGCGGGAGGATCAGCACAGCTGCAACCTGGAACAGCAGCGTCCGCAGGAAGGAGATTGCCGCGGACACCACGCCGTTTCCAAGCGCCGTGAAGAAAGCGGAACCAAAGATATTAAGACCCATGACCAGAAATGACAGCGAGTAGAGGCAGAGTGCCCGTCTGGTCAGTGTAGTCAGACTCGCATCGTAGCCGACAAAAATCTGTGCAAGCGGCTGTGCAGTCAGGATTGCCAGAGCAGTCAGGACGACATTCCAGATCGTAATCAGGGAGATGCTTTTTCGGAACAGCCCTTTTAACTCCGCGTGGTTTCCAGCGCCGTAGTGATAGCCGATAATGGGTGCGCTGCCGATGGAGTAGCCGATAAAAATCGCCGCAAAGATAAAGCTTACGTACATGATGATGCCATAGGCGGCGACGCCGTCTTCACCGATGTAACGCATCAGCTGGAAGTTGTACAAAATGTTCACCAGCGACATGGATATATTTGTCATCAGCTCGGAGGAACCATTGATACAGGTTTTTCCCAAAATGCGCACATCAGGTCTGCTTTTTACGAGCTGCAGCCTGCTCGTGTTTGGTCTTAAAAAGTATACCAATGGTACAAGCCCGCCAATCAGCTGACTTGCGGCAGTGGCAGCTGCTGCGCCGACAATGCCCCAGTGGAAGACTGCGATAAACACAAAGTCGAGCAGCATATTGGTGACACCGGCGGCAACTGTGACGGCAAGACCAAGCTGTGGACGCTCTGCTGTGACCAGAAAGCTCTGGAATACATTTTGCAGCATAAATGCCGTCAGGGTACACAGGATGATGCGCCCGTACACGACGCAGTTGTCAAGCATCCCGCCCGTGGCTCCAAAGGCGGCCGCAATCGGGCGCAGGAAGAGGAGTCCGACAAGTGTCAGCACAACGCCGCTTCCAATGACGACATAGACCATCATGGAGAAATACTGGTTGGCCTTCTCCGGCTTTCCCTCTCCGAGCGCCTGCGAGACAACGGCGCTGCCGCCTGTGCCAAACATAAATCCGACAGCGCCCATAATCATCAGGAAGGGCATAATCAGGTTGACGGCGGCAAACGGTGTCTTTCCCACGTAATTTGATACAAACAGACCATCGACCACACCATAGATGGAGGTAAAAATCATCATGATGATGGAGGGGAAAACAAACCGCAGCAGCCTGGGGGTTGTAAAGTGGTCTGATAACTGAATTTTCATTTTAGTAATCCTTTCTGTATTTTATACTGATATTAATCCGGAGCAGTTCCGAATCTTTGATTCGACTGGCAGCGCAGGCAGTTGAGGTATTTTCGTGTCAGCTGGATCAGCTGATCCGTTTCTTCCGCCGGCATCTGCGAAATTACTTCGTTTTCCATGGCGATGACAGGCGTGACGTTCTCCCTCATAAACTGCTCGCCTGCCGGGGTCAGGTAAATGAGCATCTCGCGCCCCTTGCCGGGGCTGAAGCTCAGAAGTCCTTCCTTTTCGAGCTTATGTATGGCAGAGTGAATTGTCTGTTTGCTGGTGAATGCATAGTCGCAGATATCCCGCTGGCAGCAGCCATCACCGAGTGCTGCGATGGCGTAGAAGATGTCAAAAACGCTGTCGGACATGCCGATTTGGACGCAGAGGTCATGGTATAGCTCTGAAACGGCCTTGTTCAGACGGTTCAGTTCATTTTGTTTTGATATGGGGCGCAGTGTCATGGTGTGCGGCTCCTTTCTATAGAATGAAATTTGTTGGATGCATTGTTAAACGTTACAAATTCTGTCCAGTGAAAGATAAGTCTGATTTCATACTTGTGATTTTAGTCCGAAATCATACTTGTGTCAAGCAATTTTTTAATTTCTATGAAAAGTTTTCAAATCTTCTGTTTATCCGGCAGTGACAATTATGCTGCACGAAAAGATTCAGTATGTGTAATGCGTGAGACCAAAGTCTCTTGTATCATCAATTATGCATATAAAAAAGGTAATATTATTGTGCAGTTAGTTGAATTGCTGCACCAAACATATTTTTTAATTTGTGCTTATCTGCAAAGTATGATAAAAAAAGGCAAAAAAATAGATAAATTTTGCATTATTAGCACAAGTGATCGTCTATCTTTTTTTATGATTTTAACAGAGTGCAGCAGCTATATTGCACAATATAGGCAGTATATGGTAAAATATCGACGTATAACTGCATATTTCAACGAAAATAGCTATGGGGGATTTTTATAATGAGAGCGAGTAAATTCAATGAAAACAACAGGCTGCAAAAGCGCAGCATCAGGCAGATTATCATCCGTTATGTGACACAGCTGTCAATTTCCCTGGGAGTCATACTGGTTATCCTGATGATTGCAGCGTCACTGCGGTCGACGTCGTCTGTGCTGCGGGACAATCTGCGAATTACTGCTCGGATTTCCGCGCAGAACATCAGCTCTAATGTCCATTTGCTGGTGGACAGGATGGACAATATGGCGCAGAAGCCAGAGTGGTCTGATGCCGGGATGACCGAGGAAGGTATGCAGCAGCTGATTGACGAGTGTGAGGAGCGCGTGGAGTTTGTGTGGATTGCTGCCTATGATACTGCGGGGGCAAAGCTGTATGGGGACAGTGAAGCGCCATCATCTGTCACTGGAAAGGATTATTATGACTATCTGATTCAGACACAGAACCTGACAGTAGGAAGACCAGAGCACTACAATGGACTATGGCAGCTCAGTGTGGGTATTCCGATTTGGAACAAGGACGGAGAGCTTTTATTTTATCTGATTGGCAGCTATAAGTACGATATGCTCAATGACGTGCTGTCAAACATCAACATTGGCGGCAAGGGCATCGCATATATTGTAGATGGAGAGGGCACTATTATTGCGGACAAAAATATGGCGGATATGGATCAGGCGAGAAATCTGTATGAGATGTATGGTTCTGGCGCAAACCGGCGAGCGTTTGACGACATGCTGGATTTTCGGACAGATGCGGCGTCCGTGTTTCTGAAGGGGGTTCAGCACTATATAGCATATTCCCCGGTTGCAGGAACGAACTGGACGCTTTTGATTGCAGCGCCTGGCGCTGATTTCATGGGAACACTGGTATGGTCTGTCGTGCTCAGCATACTGGTCATCATCGGGCTTCAATTTTATACGACAAAACGGACAGTCCGGATTGCAGACCAGATATCAGGATCTCTTTCCAAGGCGACGGATCGTCTTATACTGCTTGCAGCAGGCAACCTTAGGGAGGAGGTTGTCTTTGCAGACAACAATCAGGAGGCAGAGATTCTGACAACGGCGCTTTCGCGCACTGTTTCCAGTCTCTCTACCTATATTGACAACATCACGGGCTATCTGGGACTGCTTTCGTCAGGGGATTATTCCATGCAGGTCGAGGGTGTTTTTGACGGTGATTTTGCAGCGATTCGCGAGGCGATGACACTGATTACAGATGCGTTAAATGAGACAATGCACCATATCCAGCAGGCATCAGAAGCGGTCAGAAACAATTCGTCGGAGACGACAGCATATGCGAAGAAATTGTATGACGGTTCGATCGAGCAGTCCGACGCGCTGAAACGCCTGACGGGCAAAATGGAGTTGATTACAGACAAGACGGGTGAGATTGACGAGAATGCACAGCGCGTCAAGGAGAGCGCGGGCGCGGCGAAAGAGCGTGTCGACGAAGGGCAGCAGCAAATGAAAGACATGCTGGAAACAATGGACAGCATTCACCGCGATATGCAAGAGATTATCACCATCAGTCAGCTGATTGAGGATATTTCTTCTCAGACAAGCCTGTTGTCCCTGAACGCCTCCATTGAGGCGGCGCGTGCCGGAGAAGCAGGAAAAGGCTTTGCAGTCGTGGCGCAGGAGATTGGGCAGCTGGCACAGCAGACCGCGTCGGCGCTGGAAAAGACTGGGGCGATTATCGGAAAGGCAAGCATGTCTATAGATCAGGGAATGAAAACGGCACAGGACACAGCGGAGTCGTTCCGCAAGGTCAATCAGGCAACCAATGAATTTACGGAGATTTCTGATAACCTGATACGCATTACTTTACAGCAGAAGGATGCAATTGACACAGCATCGCAGGAGGTACGGACGGTGCTGTCCATCGCGGACACAAATCAGCAGTTTGCGCGGGAGACGGATGAGACGGCGGCAGTGTCAATGAAGCAGGTGGAGGAGTTGGAACAGATTGTCTCGATGGTGAAATTGCGGGTGTAATATATTTGTATTTGTCAGGAGGGTGGATTTGATGAATCATGTATGCAGGAGAGTAGCAGTCGTAGTGATGACACTTATGATAGCGGTGTGGATGCTCGCAGGATGCGGCAGTACAAAACAGCTCAAGGACGGGTTCTACACTGCCGAGATGTCGGAGTTTTCCCACGGATGGGAGGAGTACCTGATTATACAGGTCAAGGACAACAAGATTGTGTCCGCTGAGTTTAATGCCAGAAATGAGAGTGGCTTTATCAAGGCGTGGGATAACACCTACATGAAGGATATGATGTCAGAGCAGGGAACATATCCGAATCAATATACGCGCATGTATGTGCAGCAGCTGATTGATGGTCAGGCAGACATGGAAGTGGATATCGTGACGGGTGCAAGTCACTCTGGCCAGAATTTTGAGAAGCTCGCGGCCGCAGTATTAAAACAGGCAGCGGCGGGAGATTCGGCGACAGTGGTTGTGGAATAAGTACAGCCGCCCTTATGGGGCGGCTGTACTTATTCCCGATTCACTTAAGCCAGCTCAAATTTTTGTACCATTTTATTCAGAAGGTCAGCCTGTGCTGCAAGCTCGTCAGAGGTTGCGGAGGTTTCCTGGGATGCGGCGGAATTGTCCTGTATTACACGGGCAATCTCGTCGATGCCGACACGCAGCTGTTCCATGCTTTCCGCTTGGACAGCAGCATTTCGGGCAGTGTTTTTTATCATTTCATTCACATGGTCAACTGCGCTTACAGAATCTTTCAATGCATTCATGGCCTCCGTGGCGATGGCGCTTCCTTTGGTGATTTCCTCCATGGAAATTTCAATCAGGTTTCTGGTCGAGCTTGCTGCTTTCGCACTTTCCATCGCAAGCTTTCCAATTTCATCTGCCACAACGGCGAAGCCTTTTCCGGCCTCCCCGGCGCGTGCCGCTTCAATGGACGCATTTAGCGACAGCAGGTTTGTCTGATCGGCAATTTCTTCGATTGTCTGGATAATGCCGACAACCTGCTGTGAGGTCTGCCTGATTTCGTCCATCGCATTCATCATCATCGTCATTTTTTCCTGATTCTGCTCAATCATAGTTGTAACCTTGGCAGTTTCTTTTGCACAGGTTTCGGCGTCGCGGTGGCTTTCCTCCACATGGTCTGCGACGGTGTTGGTGGTCGCTGCGAGCTCCTCAACAGATGCTGCCTGCAATTCTGCGCTTTCTGCCAGCATCTGCGAGGCGGTGGCAAGCTCGGAAGCGCCCACGGACACGCGCCCAGAGCTGGCATTGATGCCTTCCATTACTTCATTCATGGACGATGAGATGTTGAGTAGTGCGGTCTTTATTTTTTGAAATTCACCGATATAATCATTTTTCAGTGCAATGCGCAGTTTTCCGTCAGCAATCTGTGCGAGCACTTCGGCAGTCTCATCAATGTAGACAATGTATTCCTTCAGACGGCTTACAGTTTTTCCGATGGACTCGCCCAGTTCCCCGATTTCATCTTCTGAGGCGATATCAAGATGGACATCCAAATCCCCGCCTGCAAGTTGCTGGGCAGTATGGTTCAGCGCCAGGATTGGCTTTGTCAGGCTTGCGGCACTCTTTCGGATACTGAGCGCGATGAGTAGGATGCCAACCGCAAAAAGGAAAATCAGGGCGATGACCATTGCAATTAGTATGGCATAGTACTCTGAAAGGGGCAGGCTGCTCAGCACAAGATAGCCTGTGTCTCCGACTAGTTCCAGCGAGCCGTATTTTGTCACACCTTCTGCCTTGTATTTGAGAAATTTGCTGTTCTTTGATGAGACTGCATCCACTACATTGTCTGACAGGTTTACATCCTTGATATTTTTTTGGATTAAATCGCTCTGGGGATGGTAGAGGAACATGCCATTTTCGGATAAAAGAATAACATATCCGCCGCGTCCGATTTTGTACCCGCGCATGATGTCCGTCATATGGTCGAGGGAGATGTCCATGCCCACTGCACCAAGGACATTTCCGGTGGCGTCATCATAGACTGGCGCCGCAGCGCTCAGAATCATTTTTCCGGTTGAGGAGTCTATGTAAGGCTCAGTCAGGATTGTTTTCTTTTCTGTGATACAGCCGTACCATCCACGTCCTGTAATGTCCCAGTCTGCATCGCTGACGTAGCCGTCAGATTGGGCAAGCGCACTTGCATCGAGGTCAGAGAGCCAGACTGCCATGACATTTTCGGTATCGGTGTTTGCGATGCTGATGAGATAGTCCATGACGGCATCCATTTTTTCGGCCTTGAGTATATCGTCACCAGCCTTGATTTCGTTCATGATGTGGCTGACGTCAGGGTTGACCGCCAGCTGTTCCACACCTCTTGTATACTGATCGAGAAATGCCGTCAGCTGGTTCGATGCAGCTTTGGACTCTAATGTGAGCTCATCTTCCTTGGATGACATGATAGTCCATGCGACCATGCAGATTGCGACAGCTGCGACTATAAGAAAGACAAGAATGACACTTTTGCCAATCTGGGTCATGATTTCGTCGGCAATCCGTTTGCGTGTGCCAGATATTTTTTTATTTTGCTGCTTCATTATGAAACCTCCTTTACGGGTTGGCTGGGATGATTTGGTTTCTGCAGAGAGCGTTTCTATTGCTGTGCCATCAAACCATATATGTACAAAACGATTCGCTAAAGGGATCCGGTTTTCAGGATAAGAAAAAGCTTTTATGAAATCGCTGCAGTTATAGACTTATTGTATCGCCGTTCTGTATACAATACAAGGGAATTTTATATTGCAGGACATAATAGTTTATCTTTTGGATTTTTGTTAGGAATTATTTAGAGATAGATAAGTCAAGATACGTATATTATTATTTGCCTAGTACAGTGAATATTAAGTTTTGGATAGTTTGACGCTGAATATTTTTCTGAGAGTGCTGCTTCACAAACGCAGGCGTAGCGGTGGCTACGTCGAGGCTTGGGGAGTAGCGCTATCAGGAAAATAGGCAAGTCAAACTGCCAATTACTTAATATTCACTGTACTAGAGCGCGTTTGAAAAATGCTTTCTGCCAGATGTGCGTCACAGTTTGTGGGAGATTTGTATCAAATGAAGGAGGCATAGGGGGCAAAGGCATAAAGGGCAATGCCTTATGTTGACTGAATTTGGCGCAAATATCACGCAAAGTGGTGAATACGACACGTACGTGTCGTTATGCAGGTGGCAGGAATGATTTTTCAAACACGCTCTAACAGGCATCGAGCTATGCGAAACCACTTTATAGCAATTGAAAGTTGTTGATTAATATAAATTTTCATGATACCATAGAGCATATATTTGTGGCTATGTAGATAAAATCATTCAACTGGACGAGGAGGAGAAGTGATGGAAAAGGGACATTCCATAAGGAAAGGGATTTCCGATGAAAAGGTTATTGTCATTGATTTCGGCGGTCAATACAATCAGCTTGTGGCAAGGCGCGTCAGGGAATGCAATGTGTACTGTGAGATTTATTCGTATAAGACAGACATTGAGCAGATTAGGGCAATGGCACCCAAGGGTATCATTCTGACAGGCGGTCCGAACAGCTGTTACGGTGAGAATGCACCCACTTGTACGAAGGAGCTTTTTGAATTGGGGATTCCGGTATTGGGGCTCTGCTATGGCGCGCAAGTCATGATGTATGTGCTTGGCGGCAATGTCGAAAAGGCACCTGTGCGTGAGTACGGAAAGACACAGGTACATGTGGACAAGACTTCGCCTTTATTCGCGGATGTAGAGGAGACGACAATCTGCTGGATGAGTCATTTTGACTACATATCCAGAATGGCGACTGGTTTTCGGGTGACAGCGCACACGGCGGACTGCCCTGTGGCAGCGGCAGAGTATCCAGACAAAAAACTGTATGCTATCCAGTTCCACCCAGAAGTACTGCACACTGTCGACGGAATGAAAATGATTCACAACTTTGTGCGCGGTGTCTGCGGCTGTGCGGGCACATGGCGAATGGATTCGTTTGTGGAGGAGTCCGTGAAGCGGATTCGTGAAAGGGTAGGTGACGGCAAAGTGCTGCTCGCACTGTCCGGAGGAGTGGATTCGTCAGTTGCAGCGGGGCTGTTGTCACGGGCAATCGGAAAACAGCTTACCTGTGTCTTTGTAGACCATGGTCTGCTGCGCAAGAATGAGGGAGACGAGGTCGAGGCAGTTTTTGGCTCAAATGGGGACTTTGACTTGAATTTCATCCGCGTCAATGCGCAGGAGCGGTATTATGATAAACTGGCAGGAGTGACGGATCCTGAGAGCAAGAGAAAGATTATAGGAGAAGAGTTCATCCGTGTGTTTGAGGAGGAGGCCAAGAAAATTGGTGCAGTGGATTTCCTTGCGCAGGGAACGATTTATCCTGATGTGGTGGAAAGTGGTCTCGGCGGTGAGTCGGCTGTGATTAAGTCGCATCACAATGTGGGCGGTCTGCCAGATTATGTCGATTTTAAGGAGATAATCGAGCCACTTCGGGATTTGTTTAAGGATGAAGTTCGCAAGGCTGGGCTGGAATTGGGAATTCCTGAGAAGCTGGTGTTTCGCCAGCCATTTCCTGGTCCGGGGCTTGGGATACGGATTATTGGTGAAGTCACAGCGGAAAAAGTGCGGATTGTGCAGGACGCGGATGCGATTTACCGCGAGGAGATTGCGAAAGCAGGACTGGACAGGAGCATTGGGCAGTATTTCGCGGCGCTTACGAATATGCGGTCTGTGGGTGTTATGGGCGATGAGCGGACTTATGATTATGCGGTGGCGCTGCGGGCGGTGAATACGGTTGACTTTATGACGGCGGAGAGTGCGGAGGTGCCGTTTGATGTGTTACAGGTGGTAATGGGGAGGATTATTAATGAAGTTCGCGGGGTTAATCGGGTGTTTTATGATTTGACCAGTAAGCCGCCGGGGACGATTGAGTTCGAATAGTAAACAGAAAGCCGGGAAGCCGCATAAACAGCGGACTTTCCGGCTTTTGATATGGGGTGTGATACCTTTTTGATACCTAAAATCATGAAGGAGGGTCAACAAGTAATTCTACTATGTTCTGAATTATGGTTGTGTAGTATGTATAATATGTATTTCTAGTAGAACGTTCTCTTGTGAGTAGAAAATTATTTGGTTCTAAAAAGTTATTTGCATTTCCGCTAAAACATAGATTTATAAGTTTTGACTTTGCTTCGCCACTTTCGTGAGCAATATAATTTCTCAAAGCTTTTAATTGTTCATAGGCAGTCTTATTTGTAGCATCAAGAAAAATAACATCAAACGGATCATCAATAAAAATATGTTTTGAAAGTTTTTCAATTTTACTTAAATACTCAACATATTTTTTATTTCCTTCTCTCATAAATGCATTGAATTGTTCTTCATCTTGAAATCTTATCTTTAATGTTGGTAAATAACCCATTTCGGAAGGCTGTCCTGTGGAATAAGTAATTATTAATTCGGATATAAAACGTTCAAACTGTATCCATATTTTTAGTAGAGCAATATCGTATCGTTGCACATGAGGATTGCTAGCCCAGTTATTCCATGTTGTAATAGTGGTTTTAATTTCATTCGTTGTCATTGATTATACTTCCTATATTTGAATTTAAGAAGGTGATACGGCTTATACGTTCTGCTTTACCCGTTGTTCGTTGTTTATGGTGTTTGGAAAATTCGGAAAACTCATAATACAATCCATGTTTATTATCTTTATCGGCAATATTAGTATCATAGTCATGTATAAATTGAATGCATGAATCAATCAAAAGCGAAAAATTCTTTTCAATAGAAGAATAGTCAAATTGAGCATATCTTTGCAAAGCAAAAGAGGGTATACCATACATTTGATTTACAATAGTGCAGTAAAGGGTAAAGAAATAATTTTTGTTTTCAAAACACCCCAAATTTCCATTTAAATAATTATAAATGCGTAATAAAATATCCATTACAGAATTAAATTGATTTTCAATCGTGTCAATATCATCAAAGTCTTTATCATATTTCAAATATATGTTATCAACAAAAGCAGGAGACTCTGATACAATACCTTCTTTTAAGACGATAATCATAGATGTGATTAATTCTGCGTCACGCATTCTTGCACAATCATTATCCCCAAGTAGCTTATTATTTAAGAAAAAGTCCCTATATTGAGATGCAAGACGATATATAAAAACTTTAAAATCTCCCCAATATTTTGAGTTACGAATTTCTTGCTTGTTCAAAACATAATTATTGGAGTTTAAGCGTGCAAACATGTCGTAAATAGAACTTTCGTCTTTTTCTGTAACTACTTCAGCAAGTATTTCATATTCTAACATAGCTTCTTGAGCATCTTCGTCCAATTCTGAATATTTTTTTCCGCCGTAATCTTTGTTATGGGCAGTTTTAATGGCAAAGCCTTCATCTACAATATACTCCAAAATTGCTCTAATGCGTTGCTGGCCATCAATTATCTCGCGAGTTGTCGACTTTGTAGTAACATCTGTTTTTTGTCGAAGGAAGATAGGAGGAATGGGCAAACCACGAATTATTGTATCAATTAAATATGCTTTAGCTTTTTCATTCCACACATAATTGCGTTGATATTTAGGAGATAATTCAAGCTCTTTTTTTTCATTCCATTGTATAATGTCACTTATTTGGATAATTTTAGCAGTAGTCTTTTTCATATCATCACTCCGTTCTTATATATTTACTTTATATTATATGCACATTTGAAAAGAAAAACTAGATAGATTTCCATCGATAACTATTATTTTTCTTATCATTCCCTTTTTCATCAACACTACTACTCGTAGCAGGCCAGTTGATTTTCCACTCAAAATACTCGTCCTCGGAAATTTCCCCATTTTTCAGCTGCTCTTTCCTCAGACACCACTCCCGCATGAAATCATTGACTAAACCATACTCTAGCCACATACCTACGGGGGCATGAGCAGGCCAGTCATCATTGTCATAGTAACGCACCGATTTATCATCAGAAGCGTTGCATTTGCCGGGATTGCGGACAAGCTGAAATAAATGGATTGTGCTGCGGTCATCTTCATCAAGCCAAAGGAATGTAAGCATAATATCCTCGGCGCAACCGGGGGTAACACCGATAAAATGGATATAATTGACGTTCAGTATCTTTGCCATTTCCATTAAAGTGTTGTTTTTGGGAACACGATAGCCGGATTCATACTGTGCGATACGAACATCAGCATTGCGTTCCTCATACCCCAATTTCAAGCCCAATTCACGCTGTGTCAAGCCCCGAAACGTGCGTATTCTCTTTATCCGTTCTCCTAATACCATAATCATGTGTCCTTTCTGAAAATTAGAGTGATTGTTTTGAAATTATCATGTTACATCTGCTCCACAATTCATCTTTATATGAAAATACACCTTTGTCAATCATTCTTTCATCAAAGCCGACTTTTTCATAACATTGTTTCGCTGATGCGTTTTCATTGAAAACATTGAGTTAAACCGCTTTTGCGCCGGTTATCTGAAAAGCGTATCGCAGAGCCAGATTCAGCATTTCTTTTCCATAACCTTTTCCACGTTTGTTTTTATCAACAATAACAAATTTAAGAAAACCAATATTGTCTGCTATATTGACAGAATAACAGA
>JAIECJ010000205.1 GCA_029068555.1 Lachnospiraceae bacterium | reverse complement strand
CCTTATAATAAGCTCAAAAATCCAGTATTTATAATGGATTGCTCCACTTTTTAGTTGTAAATTAAAACGGAAAAATCTGCATGATAAAAAACGGTTAGCGACAAATTTATTGCAATTGTGAAACCTCAATTTTCTCTATTTCAGCTCGCAGTTCGTCTAAGGTTCTATGACCATATACTGACCTTTCAACATCGTTTCTGAGTGAGTGTCCCATCAAAAGATGTTTTGACAGCTCATCAACACCGTATTTGTCGCAGAGCCATGAAAAGGTATGGCGGCAGTCATGCAGCGTATGTTTTGTGCCGGCAGCAGACAGGGTGAAATGGTCACTGCCCTCCATCTGCATAGCGCAGTGCTGTTGTGAGAGCGCATACGGCACAATCGGAAATGATGCAAAATGGGTGCAGTGGTGTCTATGGCGCTTCGATCACCCGGCAGATATTCAAAAACGCTTAAGATTCTGTACTTTCACGGACTTTGTTTATCACATCTTTCAAATCCAGACTTTTGTCTTTTAACCGGGGACTAACGCTTCTGCTAGACACGACGCCGGACAGAAGCTGCAGTGCAGTCTGGAAGTCCTCTTTCTTGTATGCGAAGTATGCCAGAAGATAATCAAGTGTGGCCTCATTCATGCCGGCAATCGGATAATCCTCATGCATTCTGGCATTAGTCAGGCGCTCATAGGCATTCATGCCTGCATTGTATGCTTCTTTCAGGTAGGTTTCCCTTTTCGTCTCTGCTTCAGGGTCATCATCAGCTATTTCATCAGCCAGATCCTGATACAGCCAGCATATCTTGAGACAGACATTGCCGATTTCGCTGTCTTTTCCGCCCTTGGTGACTGTACACAGTAGTACCATTTTCATGCGGCTGATTGCCATTTCTGTTGTGTAAATGTCACAATCCGTCTCGTTATGGGATTTGAAATTTATCTCTATTTTTTCATGGATTATTTTTCTCTGTGTGGCAGTAGGTGTACTGAAATTTTTGCCTAGCGCCGCATAACCGCAGTTTGGACAGCAGATTGCATCATATTTCGTGACATTTACGTTACTGTGTATGGGTCTTAAATCAGGCATTGTGTCAACAAATTTTGCAGAGTTGGACTTTACTGCTTTGGAGCGGAACTGCTTGTCACAAATTGGACAATTGTATCTTTTATCTATTAATAAGACTTTTTCCTTTTCAATTTTTTCTTTTGAATCCATTTATATAACCTCCAAAATCTTTTTATTGATCTTTTTCATTGCTGACAATTTCGTCAAATTCAACATTGTCAAGATACTCATCAAAAGCATCGGCAACATTTTCATATTCCTCGTCATCATCAATATACGTAAGTACAGGTTCCTTGTCTGGATTACTTTCGTCTTCTTCATAGCGGTAGAACCAGACCTCTCCATCATCGTTGTTTCCGTCCTCGTCAAGTGGAAGAAGGGCTATATAGTCCTTTTTATTAACGGTAAGAATCGTGATAATCGCACAGTTAACAGTTTTTCCGTCATCCAGATCAAGCTCTACTGTCATTTCTTCATCATCATACCCAGCTGCATTTTTGTCTGTCATATATTTCATACCATACCTTTCTTTGAACTTCATATATATATATTACCCAAATTGTATAAACAAATCAAGAAAATTCTGAAATTATCTTTAAATTCGAAGCTGCATATACATTGTTTAATAGCAGTTCATCCCCAGACTATGTACTGCAAAGTCCGTAAATAGGCGTAGTGCTTGAGACAGGAAGCCAGAGGCTCAACTGTTACATTGTTTCGGTGCAAATTATGACAATCATCTTGACATTGTATGCATAAAGCGAGTATCATAATATAGAAATGTAATAATAGTTGTGGGTATTTGTGATAGCGTGCTGAGGGACTGAAATGAAAATACAAACAGGTGAGAAGGTAATTAATTATATTAAAAAAAAGATAAAAGATTCCCACAAAATTGTGGCAGTACTTGGTATTGAGATGCTTGTAGAAGGCGGAGGGTATGACCTTGACTCCAATATTGAAAATTACCGTGTGGAGGAGGAATATGGATTTTCCCCGGAGGATATGCTTGCTACCAGTTTTTACAATGCGAAAGTAGAAAAATTTTACCGCTTTTATAAAAAAGAAATTCTTGGTATGGATATCCATTCCACACTAGCATATGATGTGTTGCTTAAGCTTCAAAACCAGGGGAAGCTCTCAGCGGTTATCAGTCAGAACTTTCATGGCTTACCGCAGAATGTGAACCTGAAGCATGTGATAGATTTAAACGGAAACTTAAATAATAATAAATGTCCGCGATGCAATAAGGAATTTGATCTCCAGTATATTAAAAAATCTGATGGTATTCCTCTCTGTGACTGTTGCAAGGTAGCTGTAAGACCCGGAATTCGTCTGTTAGGGGAACGTGTGGATGCAGAGCTTATGACTGAAGCAGCGGTAGCCTGTGAGGCGGCGGATGTTTTGCTGATTCTTGGCAAAAATATGTATAATGACAGGCTTGAGTACAATTCCGCACCAGAACATGAGCAACTGAAAATCCTTTTTTCCAAGGATGAATTTGTAAATAATAAAAAAGTTGATTTTGTTATTCGAGATGACATTTGTGAGTTTTTGCCTCTTATTATTGATTAAGGAACTGAATGTTCCTGAATATAACAGCAAAATTGCGAGGTTTTATGAAGAAAATTAAAATTAATAGTGGACAGCCCTACCCTTTAGGAGCCTCTGTTCGGGGGAATGGCATCAATTTCTCAATGGTAAACAGTTCAGCTAAGGAATGTGGTATTGTTTTCTACCGGAGAGGGGTTGAGAAGAAAGAACGAATTTATTTTGATCAGGATCACAGGATTGGAAATATATATTGCGTTCTGGTTGAAGGGATAACTGCTTGGGATTTTGAATATAATTTTTTTATCGGCGATGAGGTTTTTGTGGATCCGTATGCAAAGAAGATTGTCGGAAACGAAAAATGGCGTATTGGCGAATTTGCGCGTCCTTTATTAAGAGGAGGATTTGATTGCTGTGAGTTTGACTGGAAAGGGACAAGTCCGCTTCACATTCCATATCATGAGAGTATTATGTATTGTCTAAACGTCAGAAGCTTTACAAGACATCCTTCGTCGAAAGTGAAGAAAAAGGGAACCTTTGAAGGGTTGACAGAGAAGATTCCATATTTAAAAGAATTAGGAATTAATTCTATAGAACTGATGCCTGCCTATGAGTATGAAGAATGCGAGTGGAAGCATACAGAAGTAAGTGATCAGATACTTACAATGGAATATCAGGTTGGACATATTGATGCGAATCTGACACCAGACAGCACCAGACAGCACAAGGCAGAGAGATTGAACTGTTGGGGATTTAAGGAAGCATTTTACTTTGCGCCCAAAGCTTCCTATTCAGCAAGTGTTAATCCATGTGAGGCGTTCCGGTGTATGGTGAGAGAATTACATACAAATGGCATAGAGATTATTATGCAGTTCTATTTTCCGGATTATATTAAGCAGGGGTATATCCTTGAGGTCATCAAGCACTGGGTTTTGGAATATCATATTGATGGCGTACATCTGAAAGGAAGCAGGATTCCTGTGACCCTGCTTGCCACAGAACCTCTTCTGGCAAACACTAAAATTATGTGTGAAGATTTTTATCTGCATGAGATTTATCCGGACGCAGAACAACCGGTTCATAAGATCCTGGGATACTACAGGGATGATTATATGTATGATATGCGCAAATATCTCAAAGGTGATCAGGATATGCTTAAGGGATTTCAGCATCATATGAAAAAAAATCATCCTAAGTGTGGCGTGATTAATTATATTACGAATTATTTCGGATTTACCTTAAACGATCTTGTCTCATATGAGAGAAAGCACAACGAGCTGAATGGGGAGAACAACACAGATGGGACAAATTATAACTTTAGCTGGAACTGCGGAGCCGAAGGTCCTTCACGAAAGAAGGCTATTAAGCAGTTAAGGCATAAACAGATGAAAAATGCGTTCTGTTTTCTCCTTACAGCACAAGGAACCCCTCTCTTGCTTGCAGGAGATGAGTTTGGAAACAGCCAGAATGGTAACAATAATTGCTATTGTCAGGATAATGAAACGGGATGGGTTGACTGGAGAGGTCTTTCCAAAAACAGTGATATTTTTGCGTATGTGAAAGAACTGATAGCATTTCGTAAAAAACACAGCATTCTTCATCTGGATACAAATCTTTCCATGCTTGATCGGTATGGCAAGGGGTATCCGGATATCTCCTACCACGGTGAGGAGGCATGGAAAGCCCAGCTGGAGACTTTTAACAGGCATATCGGAATTATGTATTGTGGCAAAGATGACAGCACAAATGATGGTGACTATATTTATATCGCCTATAACATGCACTGGAATTCACATCGCTTTGCCCTTCCGTCCGTAGCAAATTGTGAGTGGGTTTCGGCAATCAGCACAGCGGAGAACAGTATTGTCATGGATAAAGAGAAAAACACGGAATACATTGATATCAGTCCGAGAAGCATTTCCATTCTAATAGGAAGAAAAATGCCAGAAGAAGATAAAAAGTCCAAGGTTCTGGCAAAGCCAGT
Source organism: Lachnospiraceae bacterium (assembly GCA_029068555.1). Taxonomy (GTDB): domain Bacteria; phylum Bacillota; class Clostridia; order Lachnospirales; family Lachnospiraceae; genus COE1. The sequence goes on along the minus strand of JAIECJ010000205.1, from coordinate 13,329 downwards.
AAAGGGCAGTGATAAAAATATGAATAAAAGCAATAATAGTATGAAAAAGGGTAAGTAAAGGTGGATATTTGGAAACACTTTAAAACAATTACACATCATAAGTTTATGGTTATGAAAGGATGCTTTGCAGTTGGCTTGTACTGGCAGGGACTGACGCATGACCTTTCCAAGTATATGCCGAGTGAGTTTATTGTCGGAGCCAGGTATTATCAGGGAACACAAAGTCCCAACAATGCGGAGCGAAAGGAAAAAGGGTACTCTTCGGCATGGCTGCACCATAAGGGGAGAAACAGGCATCATTATGAGTATTGGATGGATTACAGTGCCCACATGGGAGGCGGGATTATACCTGCAAAAATGCCCGATAGGTATGTAGTAGAGATGTTTATTGACAGAGTAGCTGCTTCCAAAAATTATAATAAGGAAAAATATAAGGATGATATGCCGTTAAAGTATTACCTAAGTGGAAATCCAGGAAAGTTTATGCATGAAGATACGAGAAGAAAATTGGAAATACTGCTGAATATGCTTGCCAGGGACGGTGAGGCTAAGACAATGCGCTATATTCGGCGAAGAATTATTCCAAATATGAAAAGAAAATAAGAAGAACCAAAATAAGAACTCCTCATATATTAAGTATTAGAAAAGTTCTTGATGCATGAGGAGTTGTTTTTATGAATTGTTGGATTTGGATTATTTTACTGTGGTGTTTTTGTGGAAAAGGCGGCTGTCATAACAATTGTATGTGTGACAGTGGATGCGGTAATGAACCGTCACCATGTAACTGCGTTTTCCCGACACCGGTAGTTCCTCCATGTTCTCCAAACAATGGCTGCGGCTGTGATAATGATATGATTCAGCCTCGCAGCTTTGCCGGTTATGGAGACGGAAACACATGTGGATGTGAGGAAAAGAACGATTAACCAGAAAAACGGGCAGGCATAGTTCTGCCCGTTGTGCCGTGTACATAATACTTTGGAATGAATGGAGATATAGGAGTGAATGTAGCAAACAGCGAAATCAGGGAAAGAATAAATGTAAGGGAAGTATACAGATATCTCGGATATGGGACAGGTACTCCTGATGAGCGTGTCAAAACACTGACAGAGTGTATCATTGAGAATCTGGCAAATGTGGTTAAGCCTAGAAACATATATAAGATATATGATTGCAGTACTACAGAATCAAGTGTGATTTTAACTTCTGGCAAAACGCTTTCATTTGAAAGCAGAAATCTGGCAGCCAATGTTGCGCAGTGCACAAGAGTGGTTTTGTTGGCGGCGACACTTGGCATTGAAGCGGACAAGCTTCTGCAAAAATATGAAGTGCTGAACATTGCAAAGGCAGCAATCATACAGGCGTGCGGTGCAGCATGTATTGAGGCATACTGCAATATTCTACAGGAAAGAATCTGCAATGCGTGTTCTGTTGATGGAAAAAGGCTTTATCTGCGGCCGCGCTTCAGCCCAGGTTATGGCGATTTGCCTTTGCAGGCTCAGAAGATAATATTTGAGGAGCTTGAATGTACAAAGCGTATAGGGCTTACACTCACGGACAGCCTGCTGATGTACCCGACTAAAAGTGTTACTGCCTTTATCGGGCTGACGGCAAATCCGCAGGGCTGCCATATCAATAAATGTGAAATCTGTGAGAATACGGAATGTGAATTTCGTAACAGTTCATTTTAAAATTTTGCAATTGTTGCAAAGTACGGAAAAGAGTAGTGATAGAGATGCATAAAGCTGCCACGAAGTGGCTTTGCACGGATTGGTGTTTGTAACAGCAGTCTGAAAGCGGACTGTTACATAATTACGTGGAGGTATATGATGAATTTTAAGGATTTACTTGGAAAACAGATACTTTTTTTTGATGGTGGAATGGGTACACTTTTGCAGGAAAGGGGACTTCAGACAGGGGAAATTCCCGAAACATGGAATATCCTGCACCCAGAAGTGATAAAGCAGATTCATAAGGACTATCTGCTTGCAGGGAGTAACATGGTTTCAGCGAATACTTTTGGCGTAAATGCCTTTAAGTGCAAGACTCTTGACTATACAGTGGAGGAGCTTGTGACAGCAGGTATCAGACTCACAAAGGAAGCTATTGCAGAAGTGAAAAAAGAGAACACTGCAGAAACCGACCATCCAATGTACGCTGTGCTGGATATTGGTTCTATTGGAAAACTTTTAAAACCGCTGGGGGAGATATCCTTTGACCAGGCGTATGACACATTCAGGGAAATCATTATTGCGGGGGATAAAGCTGGTGCAGACCTGATTTTAATTGAGACTGTGAGTGATTCCTATGAGATTAAGGCTGCTGTCCTTGCGGCAAAGGAGAACAGCTGTCTCCCGGTTGTTGTCACAATGATATTTGATGAAAACGGAAAACTGCTCACCGGTGGGGATGTTGCAAGTGTGACAGCGATGCTTGAGGGGCTTGGCGTAGACGCCATAGGCTTCAACTGTGGTCTTGGACCAGAGCAGATGAAAAAACTGCTGCCACAGCTCACAGAGTGCTGTTCGCTGCCGATTGTGATTAATCCGAATGCCGGGCTTCCTGTTGTCGTTAACGGACAGACTGTATTTGATGTGGAACCGGATGCATTTGCGGAAAGTGTAAAAATGCTTGTCGAGATGGGGGCAAGTGTGGTAGGTGGCTGCTGCGGCACGACACCAGCACATATAAGAAAGGTCGTTGAGCTTTGTGGGAAGATGGATATTGCGCCGGTTATGGACAAGGAGCTGACAGTTGTTTCTTCTTATAATCATGCTGTTTATTTTTCCAGAAAGCCGCTTATCATAGGGGAGCGTATCAACCCCACCGGAAAATCAAAGTTCAAGCAGGCGCTCCGCGACCATGACATGGAGTATATCTATAAAGAGGGGCTGACGCAGGAGGAGAACGGTGCCCATATTCTTGATGTGAATGTGGGTCTTCCGGAAATAGACGAACCACAGCTTATGGAGGAAGCCGTTACTGGCATACAGGCGATTATAGATTTGCCGCTGCAGATTGATACCTCTGATACAGATGCCATGGAGCGGGGTCTGCGATATTATAACGGAAAACCGATGTTAAATTCCGTAAACGGCAAAAAGGAATCTATGGAGAGCGTATTTCCCATAGCAAAAAAATATGGTGCAGTGTTGGTATGCCTGTGTCTTGACGAAAGCGGCATTCCTGAGACAGTGGAGGGCAGACTGAATATTGCAGAAAAAATGATAAAGACTGCTGCTGAGTATGGCATTCCAAAGAAAAACCTTGTGATGGATGCACTTGTGCTCACGGTAAGTACCGGACAGGACAATGCGAATATTACACTGAAAACCTTGCACAGAATCCGGTATGAACTGGGACTGCACACGGTTCTTGGTGTTTCCAACATATCTTTCGGGCTTCCGGAGAGGAGCCGCATCAACACGGCGTTCTTTACAATGGCAATGAATAACGGGCTGAGTGCAGGCATTGTGAATCCCTCGAGCGAACCGATGATGGCGGCATATTACAGTTTTAATGCACTCATTGGCGAGGATGACCAGTGCATGGAATACATCGCAAAGGCTTCGCAGACTGCGGACAAGCCTGCCGCCGCAGCTGTATTCCAAAGCGGTGCGCTTACTCTTGACGAAGCGATAATAAAAGGACTTTCAGAGAGTGCTTATGAAGCGACAGTAAAACTGTTGGAACAGAATACCGATTCATTGACTATTATCAACGAAAAATTGATTCCTGCGCTTGATGTAGTTGGAAAGGGTTTTGAAGAGAAAAAAATGTTTCTTCCGCAGCTTCTGATGAGTGCAGACGCAGCAAAGGCTTCCTTTGAGGCGATTAAGGCGAATCTGTCAAAACAGGGAAAGAACAGCGAAAGCAAAGGAAAAATCGTAATTGCAACAGTGAAAGGCGATATTCATGATATTGGAAAAAATATTGTAAAGACCCTTTTGGAAAACTATGGGTTTGAAATGATAGACCTCGGGAAAGACGTTGACCCAGAAGTGATTCTGAAAACGGTGCAGGAGCAGAATGTACGACTGGTTGGATTAAGCGCGCTAATGACCACCACGGTAGTCAATATGGAGGCAACTATCAAGTTGCTGCGGGAGAATGGCCTGCACTGTAAGGTTATGGTAGGCGGCGCAGTTCTCACACAGGAATATGCTGATATGATAGGGGCGGATTTCTATTCCAAAGATGCGATGGGGTCTGTGCGGTATGCAAATGAACTTCATGATAAAGGAGAGCTGTAAAGGCTCTTTTTTTGTTGACAATATTTTACAACTATTGTATACTTTTACTGTATTAATTGTACTAATACAGTTGTGAAAGGAGACATGACAATGATTTTGATAGATCACAAGGACAGACGCCCGATTTATGAACAGATCATTGAACGCTTTCAGCAAATGATATTGTGTGGGGCGTTACAGTCCAACGCACCAATGCCCTCTGTCAGAAGCCTTGCCATGGAGTTGTCATTAAATCCCAATACCATACAGCGCGCCTATCAGGAACTGGAGCGGACAGGCTATATATATACTGTGAAGGGAAAGGGAAGCTTTGTAAGTGAAACAGCAATAGCCGCAGACAATAAACGTCAGGAGCTCCGCAGGGAAATGCAGATAGATGTGGACAAGGCGCTGCTTGCAGGGATATCAGCGGAGGAACTGAGGCAAATGCTTGAAGAATGCATTCAAAACAGCAGGGCAGCTGTTAGGGACATAAGTGTGAAGGAGGGGGAGTATGATAACAGCAATGCATGTAAAAAAACAGTTTGACAAGGTTTTAGCAGTGGATGATGTCACTGTGACGATAAAAGAACAGGAAGTTTTTGGACTGATTGGAACAAATGGCGCAGGCAAAAGTACATTTCTGCGGATGGTGAGCGGAATCCTAAAACCAGACAGTGGTGAGATTTTAGTGGATGAACAGTCTGTATATGAAAATTCAAAAGCTAAGGCAGAAATTTTCTACATTTCAGATGAGCAGTATTTTCTTCCCAATGCAACGCCTAAGGATATGGCGCGTTTTTATAAGGATTATTATCCGAAATTTGACATGGCACGTTTTGATGAAATGCTTGCCAGATTTCAGCTTAAGGCACGCAGGAAAGTCAACACATTTTCAAAGGGGATGAAAAAGCAGCTTTCCGTGCTTCTTGGAGTCTGTGCGAACACAAAATATATGTTGTGTGATGAAACCTTTGATGGACTGGATCCCGTCATGCGTCAGGCAGTAAAAAGTATCTTTGCAGGAGAGCTTGCCGAGAGGGACTTTACTCCGATTATTGCCTCGCATAATCTCAGAGAGCTTGAAGATATCTGTGACTGTGTGGGAATTTTGCACCAGGGGGGCGTACTGATGCAGAAGGACTTGGAGGAGATGAAACTGAATATCCACAATATACAGTGTGTATTTCAAAACCCCGATGATGAAAGAGCTGCATTTGAACTGCTTGATATCGTTAAGGCGGATAGGCGTGGAAGCCTGACAACAATTACCGCACGTGGGGCAGAAGAGGAGATTATGCTCAAGTTAAATAGTTTTACACCAGTTTTTGCAGAAATTCTCCCGCTTACCCTTGAGGAAATATTTATCAGTGAAACGGAGGTTGTCGGATATGATATCAAAAAACTTATTTTTTAAGCTCATTAAGCAAGACTTTAAGAAAAGAATATGGTGTCCGATATTGCTTTTTATTGTCTTTTTTCTGTTTTTAGAAATTCCTATGATGATGCATATGGAGAGCATAGCGAAATATCCGAAATCATACTCATATGGCATTAATATTTATATAAGGGATTATTTCTTTGGAGTAGAAGCGTCTGTCATGGCTGCCGCAGTGTGCGGGGCGGCATTTTTGTGTGCGCTCAGCGGTTATGCCTATATGCACGCAAGGACACAGGTGGACGCGTATCACAGCCTTCCTGTCAGCCGGACACAGCTTTTCTGGTCCAAATATTTGTCTGGAATTTTGCAATTTTTATTTCCTTTTTTAATACATGTAATAATTTGTGCAGGAATAGCTGCAGATAAAAATGCATTTTCAGTGGAGACTGTTCCTTTTATGGTGTCCTACATTGAACTTGAATTGATAATATTTGTCCTTGCGTATAGTGTGTCAGTGATTGCGGCAGGTCTGACGGGAAATATTATTATCAGCATATTGGGGACGGGGACGTTATTTTGCTATAGTACAATTCTTTCAGCATTTAAACTGGAGATGTCCAGCCGGTTTCTCAAGACATATGTCATATATGGAAATCGGATTGACGTCAGTATAATAGATGAAAAGATTTGGAGTTTTTCGCCGCTTTCCATGATTATAAAATTGTTTTCTTATCCGGGAAGGGCTTCGGCAGAGGTGGCGGAGGAGTTGTTCAAGTATGATGATTCTTATGTAGGGGTATTGATAGCGGCTGCGATTGTTTATACGCTGGCTGCGTACATTGTCTATTTGAAAAGACCGTCAGAGGCAGGTGGAAAGACAATTGCATTTCAATCATTAGAACCTGTAATCAAAACTTTAATTGTAATACCAGCAGCATTTTTTGGAGGAATGTTTTTTGGTGACACTACTGTTGAATCGGACAGATGGTTTCTTTTTGGACTGATATTTAGTTTTGTTCTGCTTTGTATTTTGCTGGAAATCATATTTCGGCTGGATTTCCGAGGAATTTTAATGCACAAAAGGCAGTTTTTGTTTAATGCGGCATGTGTAATGCTGATATATATGATTTTTCGCAATGATGTGCTTGGCTATGATACGTATGTACCTGCGGATGATCAGCTTCAGAGCTGTGCGGTTTCCATAGAACAGCTGATGCCGTTATCGCGGGATATTTATCTGGAAAATAAAGGCAGAATGTATATTGGTTCTGATGAATACCGCATGGTAAATATGGAAATACAGGGAAATCCAAGTGTCATGGAACTTGCACGTAAGGCTGCAAAGGAGAAACTTTCCTATCGGTCTTTTGAATATTATGAAGGAATAGAAAAATCAGACCTCTACATTGAGACACGGGAAAGGGAAAAAACATACCGTCAGGTTTCTTTTGGCTATAAACTGCTCAATGGGGAAAAAGTTTACCGCAGGTATGTGATTGATATTGCCGATGCGGATACACTCAGACTGCTCGCTGACATATTTGATGACTATGATTACAAACTGGGTTCGACGCCAATGTTTAATAGTGGGTGGAATGTCACATTTGAAGCAGTACAGTGTACAGGTAACTTTAAAAGCGGTCTGATTGAACTTACACCTGAAATTCAGTCTAAAATTATTGAAGCTTACCAGTCGGAATATACAAAGCTTACTTTGGACACAGTAATCAATACCATTCCTTCTGGCACCATTGAGTTTTTGAAAAGCAGTGATGAACAGGACGGATATGTCGTCTACAAAAGCTATGATATATATACTGGTAAAATGTATGTATATCCGCAGTTTACCAAAACGCTCGCACTGCTAAAGGAATATGGTTTTGATATGGAAGGAAAACTTACGGCAGAGGATGTGGAGTCAATTAGTGTGACAAAACATTATGATGAATCGCAGTACGCTGACAGTGGATATAGTGCCTATTCAGCATTAGGTGTATGGGTTGACAATTCCAAGACAGACGCGGTGGAATATACAGATAAGAAACAGATTCAACAAATCCTTGACAGTATCATCTGCGACGCATTTTCGTGGTCGATTAGCTATTATACTGACTTTTTTGACTCACAATACACGATAGAAATTAATGCTGAGGATTCCAAGGATGCAATACCGTTTTTTCACCGGTTTGTCAATGGAAAAAAGCCGGATTTTATCCAATAAAACCGGAATATTAAATTTGTCATTTAATATTTTGCGTAATCTATCAAAAAATAATTAACAAATAGATTCTCTTGTGATAAAATATTTTATATATGGTTATAGTGAATAAATAATTTATATAAATGTGCAATCAGGAGGAGAGTAGTATGGCAGGAAAGAAATGCGTAGCTTATGTATCAACCTACACAATGGGGGATAAGCACGGTATCAAAATTTATGATGTTGATATGGAGAAGGGACGTTTTAGCGAAAAGGGAGAAGTAAATATTACTAATTCATCATACGTTACAATTTCGCATAACAGAAAGTATCTTTACGCGATAACAGATACTGGTGTTTCAAGCTACAGAATTTTGCCTGACGGGAATCTCGAGTTTGTAAATACCGCTTCCACAAATAGCATGAGAGGCTGTTACCTCTCTACTGACTATGAGGACAAGTTTTTGTTTTGTGCAGGCTATCATGACGGGAAGATTACGGTTTTGCATCTGGATGACAGCACGGGTGCGGTGGATGCCATTACGGACGAGGTCTTCCATAAAGGTCTTGGAAGTATTGCGGAGAGAAGCTACAGGCCGCATATCAGCTGTGTCAAGATGACAAGAGACAACAAGTACCTGTGTGCAGCAGACTTGGGTATAGATTATGTCAATATATACAAACTCGACCATGACAGAGGGGTTCTGAGGCAGGTTGATATCATCAGGTGTGACATTGATTCGGCACCAAGACATCTGAAGTTTTCGGAGGATGGACGGTTTCTGTATATTGTCAGTGAAATGAAAAACTGTATTGATGTTTACCATTACCACGAGGAGGAAAATGTACCATATTTTGACCATGTTCAAACAATACCGACATCTGACAAATTTGAGATAAAAGGGGTTGCGGCTAGCGCATTGAATATTTCTTTTGACGGTAGATATATTCTGGCCTCCACGGCTGGGGACAACTGCGTTTCACTTTTTGAGATTAATCAGAAGACAGGGGAATTAGACCGTTTATTTTATCTTCCGGTAAGCGGGGAGTATCCCAAGGATGCAGCGCTGTTTCCGGATAACAGGCATCTCGTAAGCCTGAATCATGAATCCGATACAATGACATTTTTCCGAATTAATTATGATGAAAATTACATGGTAATGAACGGTAAGGAACTGAAAATTAAACAGGCAAATTGTATTATATTCCATGAACTGGAATAGCGTATACGTAAAAAGCAGCAACCCCGAATGGAATAACAGGGTATGCTGCTTTTATCCGTTTTAAGGATATTTACAGATACACTTTTTTAATATGGTCCATTCTGGCAGACATATTCTGTAAAAGCATGTCCAGTATTGTCACTGCCGTCATGGATTCTACGACAACGACTGCCCTTGGTACGATGACAGGATCGTGGCGACCCTTTATCTGCACAGTGATATTTTCACCGGATTTATTAATCGTTTCCTGCTTCTGGAAGATAGATGGAGTCGGCTTAAAATAGGCCTTTAATATGATTTCGGATCCATCACTGATTCCGCCGAGAATGCCCCCTGCATGATTGGTTGATTTTGTCACATGTGTGCCTTCGATATGGAAACTGTCATTGTTTGATGAGCCGTTTGCAGAAGCAGCGTTTACCCCGTCGCCAATTTCAAATGCCTTGACGGCGCCGATTGACATAATTGCCTTTGCAAGGCTGGCGTCGAGTTTTTCAAATACCGGTTCACCAATGCCAGCTGGGAGATTTGTCACTTTACAGGCAACGATGCCTCCGGCAGAATCAAGATTTTCCATGCAATTTTTGAGATAGGCTTCTGCTTTGAGTGACGCCTCTTTGTCAGGCATTCCTGTTTGATTAGTTCTTGCTTCTTCCAGATCAAAGTTCTGCATGGATATTTCAATATCACCGATAGCCTGTGTATAGGCTGTCACGGTTATGCCAAGTTCTGACAAAAGTTTTGATGCGATGGCGCCTGCCGCAACGCGGCCGATTGTCTCACGTCCTGATGAACGTCCTCCGCCACGGTAATCCCGAAAACCGTACTTCTGGTCAAATGTATAGTCTGCGTGACCTGGGCGGTAGTAGGAGGCAATGTCATTGTAATCTGAAGACCGCTGCGATGTATTGTGTACAAGCATGGATATGGAGGTGCCTGTTGTTTTTCCTTCAAAGACGCCGGATAGAATTTCGATACAGTCTGCCTCTTTGCGCTGCGTCGCAAATTTGGAGCTGCCTGGTTTTCTTCTGTCGAGAAATTTCTGAATATCCTGTTCTTCCAGTTCAAGACCTGCGGGGCACCCATCGACTACAACACCGATTCCCGCACCGTGGGATTCCCCCCATGTGGTTATTCTGAATATATTTCCAAATGATGATCCTGCCATAATTTTTTCCTTTCTGGTAATAAATGATATATTGATTTTATGGAAAATAACATATAATATTATAATTGCAGAAAATGTTAAAATCAAGGAGATATATTTTTTGTTTTTTTTAAATTTATAATGCAAAAAGAAAAATGATGTGATATGATGAGTGTATATATGGTAAATACAAATTATATTTGTGTTTACCTGCGCCGACCGCATACCGCAACGAGGCTCAATTTCTTATACGGTCGTGTGCCTGAAGCCATTTGGAAAAACTGAATGGTCTGAATAGCTTGCAATGGAGAGAAACATTATGAAAAGAACATGGAAAGAGAATTTTACTGCTGCGATGCGGCAGCAGATTAAAAAACATAAGCGTTTTAAGCTGCCAATAACAGTGTTCATGATACTGCTGATTGTACTTTATAATATTGGACACTATTTTACATACAATACAAAGCGCCTTTCAGGTGCTTTGACAGTCTGTATATTTTTCTTTATCAGCAGCAGCTTTTCTTTCCTGACAGAGTCTGAGAGTATGGAGACAATGATTGAGTCGGAATGGGTGGAGATTCAGGAGAATTATGAGTATGTACCTACAACATTTAATATTCCGGCGGAAGAAGTAATAGATGATAATGATGTTATCGAGGGATATGACAATGAAGAACTTGATGTGTCAGTGGATGAGATTGACCAGTACTCGTTAGACGATATTCTGGCAGCCAATGAGGTGAGTAAAGGAACGGGGAGTACACACGCAACAGGTGTTTCCCACCTTTCAAAGGATGACTGGCAGCTTGTGCTTGTAAATAAGCAACATCCGGTTCCTGATGATTACACGTTCACGCTTGGCAAAATCAAGGGTTCCATGAAATGTGATATTCGCATAATTGATGATTTGATGGACATGATGCAGGCTGCAAAAGCGGATGGTATCAGATTGGTAGTATGCTCACCATACAGGGATTATAACAGGCAGACGGTTTTGTTTAACCGCAAGATTGATTCTTATATGGAAAAAGGTTACTCTTATATGGACTCCTATAAGCTTGCGTCCATGACAGTTACAGTGCCTGGTGCGAGTGAACATCAGATTGGACTTGCCTTAGATATTGTCAGCACTTCTTATTCAGCGCTTCAGATAGGGTTTGGTGAGACAACAGCGGGCAAATGGCTTAAGGAACATTGCGATGAGTATGGATTTATACTCCGGTATCCGCAGGGAAAAGAATATATTACAGGAATCCAGTATGAACCATGGCATTTTCGGTATGTTGGCAAGGAAGCGGCAGCTGAAATTATGGATAGGGAAATAACACTTGAGGAGTTTCTTGAAGAGTTAGAATAGCGAATCATTTTGAAAGGAAAAGTAATGCATGTATAAGCTTTTAAAGCAGGAGGGGCGTGCCAAACGTGCAGAGGTGACAACCGTACATGGCACAATACAGACTCCGGTGTTTATGAATGTTGGTACAGTGGCAGCCATAAAGGGCGCTGTATCAACTTCTGATTTGGAGGAAATCGGTACACAGGTGGAACTTTCCAATACCTATCATCTTCATGTCAGGACAGGTGATGAGATAATTAAAAAACTTGGCGGACTGCACAGATTTATGTCCTGGAATAAGCCGATATTAACAGACTCAGGCGGATTTCAGGTCTTTTCTTTGGCTGGACTTCGAAAAATCAAAGAGGAGGGTGTATACTTTAATTCGCATATTGATGGCAGGAAGATTTTTATGGGACCAGAGGAAAGTATGCAGATTCAGTCCAATCTTGCGTCCACGATAGCGATGGCATTTGATGAATGTCCTCCCAGTAAGGCGGATAGACAGTATGTCACAAGCTCTGTGGAACGCACGACCCGCTGGCTTGAGCGATGCAAAAATAAAATAGACATATTAAACAGTCTTGAGAATACTATCAACAAAAAACAAATGCTATTTGGTATTAACCAGGGGGCGATATATGCGGATATCCGAATCGAGCATGCAAAACGTATATCCGAGCTGGATTTGGACGGTTATGCGGTTGGGGGACTTGCCGTAGGCGAGACACATGAGGAAATGTATCATATATTGGAGGAGACGGTGCCATATCTGCCAAAGGACAAGCCGACATATTTGATGGGTGTTGGCACACCTGCAAATATTTTGGAAGGTGTTGAGCGCGGTATTGATTTTTTTGACTGCGTGTATCCAACCAGAAACGGGCGCCATGGGCATCTTTATACCAACCATGGCAAAATCAACCTGTTTAATGCAAAGTATGAACTGGACGAGAGACCAATTGAGGAAGGCTGTGGCTGTCCGGCTTGTCAGAGATACTCAAGGGCATATATTCGTCATCTTCTGAAAGCAAAAGAAATGCTTGGTCTTCGGCTCTGTGTCCTCCATAACTTATATTTTTACAACACGATGATGACGGAAATCAGGGATGCGCTTGATGCAGGTGCGTTTGCCGTTTACAAAAAATGTAAACTTGAGAGAATGCAGTCGGGGACATCTTTATAAAGATTTTACTTGATGTATTGGTAAATTTTGTGTATGATGTATATTATGTGTTTTATAGTCATTACAGCACAGCAGTAAGAATCATTGTATTGAGTATATAGATGCTCAGTATTTTTAAGGAGGATAATGAAGCATGAACTTATTATTGGCAGATGCGAATGCAGCGGCGGCGGGACAAGGTACTGCCAGTATCATATCACTTGTAGTGATGCTGGTATTTTGGTTCGGAATAATGTACTTTCTGATGATTCGTCCCCAGCGAAAAGAGCAGAAGAAGAAAGCAGCCCTGATTAATTCAGTGGAGGTGGGGGATAGTATTCTTACTACCAGCGGTTTTTACGGTATTGTTATCGATGTTACTGACGAGGATGTCATTGTGGAATTTGGAAACAATAAAAATTGCCGTATTCCAATGAAAAAAGCGGCAATTGAACAGGTTGAAAAGCCTGATGGTGAGTAAATTCATTTTAAAATCCCTGGATTATTCCGGGGATTTTTTATGCGCAGACCTATGCAGAGGAAATATGCCGCTGAAACAGCGCACGGAGGGTAGGTTACTGTTCACACCTACGCCAAAGTAGTGGGAATCATGCGCCAAAATGCTTGCCTTTTAGCATTTTGTGTGCA
>JAIECJ010000204.1 GCA_029068555.1 Lachnospiraceae bacterium | reverse complement strand
AAAACAAAAGCACTTGAATATATATCAAATAATAAAAAAAAATAAAACATTGTACTTATACCGCAGGAATTCGCCCTACATATGGGTGAGCCTGTATGGGTATCATGTTCCGAATATAATGGCTGGATGCTCCTGACCGACTTTTACGAACTTATTGATTCCAAAGGAACTATACATTCCGTACCTGAAATCCGAAAATTAAATCCTGTTTTTTCGATTTTTCCTCCTTGCCATTTATATTTTAAACAGGTCTATAATCACTATGTAATACCTGAAACACAGATTAGAAATTATAGAGATCGCATGTGGGTTTGTATCAATTCCCCTGATAAATCCCTTCAATATTTGAATGGATGGTATACTAGAACTTCTGATGGTATTGGCGTAAAAGGCAAAACTTTACTTTCTTTTGATTCCTATTTTGATTTCTGGATTGCCTATACCACTCCAATATCAGAATAAAATAAGACTACCGGCTTTGTCCGGTAGTCTTATTTTTTATCGCTAATAGTAACATTCCTTTGAATCATTTGTTTTCTTGTATGATTCAATGTCTGTAACAGTTCAACCTTCGGCTTCCTGTTACAAGCATCAAGCCATGCAAAAACTATTTCGCGGTTAGCTTGATGCATTCCAACCACTATGCTTTCTCACGAACTTTGCAACGCAGTACAAAGTTCTGGACTGAACCAATGTCATTAACTTAAGGCATTTGACCAACAAATTGTACTGGAAAATGCCCAATAAATCATTGTATTTGTTCACAAACCCTGGGTATTAAGGTCTTAAGTAAATGACATTGGGAGTGAACAGTAACGAAAAAAGTTTTTAGGATCACGAAAACAAAAAAATCATCTTGCGTCCTGCTGCCGGATATGCTATATTAGACATAAGGAAAGGAACAACCGCCCACAAAGTGGTTGACCTCCAGTAGTTCAAAAGCCTACCTTCATCGGACAAGTGACAAGGTAGGCTTATTTATTTTCGCTTATTATTCCTATCTATATAGGTAAGCAGTGCAATTAAAAAGTTACCGCCAAAAAACAACAGGCTCAAAATCTCGTATGTATTCATTGCACCAACTCCCTTCTTTTTCAAGTTAGGGAGGCTTTCCACCTTGCAACACGGTTGTTCCATATCGACAATATATCACATTTTTTCTTATGTGAAAAGCTTTCATGATACTTTTTCTTTAAATGCCTGTGTGATGTGCTACAATGCAAACCATCAAAAAATCCAATAGCGAAATATAGAATATATCATTTTGTGATTTTTTCAATTTCAGCATTAGAGAGCAATATATCAATGACTGGCACAAATGTTGACTTTATCTTAGAGGGTGTGAATAAATACCTTATGTCGCCTGCAAAGGAACAGATAAGGCTTGCTTTTGAGCAATCAGAGAAAGAGGTACAGGACTTGCAGCTGAGAACGAAAGAGGGCATAGAACCAGCGAGATTAAACAGTAAACAGATCGGGCAGAAGCAGAGGGCAAGGCTGACAACAAAGAAATCTATTGAAGCAAAGAAGCAGATACAAAAACATAGCAAGGATTTTGATGGTACTTTGTCAGATACAGACTGCATGAAACTGGTGGGACTTGCAAGGAATACATTCTGCGTCCTTTCTTTTATCTGTAGGCTGGTGGGTGGGGGTCATGTGTGCTACGTGACACAATTTTAGGCTACCGCCGACAACCTATGTCAACGATAGCCCTTGATTTTACGCTATTTCTTAGAACTTACCTTCCTTCGCCGCTTCCTCAATCGAAACTGCAACTGCTACGGTAGCGCCAACCATCGGGTTGTTGCCCATACCGATGAGTCCCATCATCTCCACGTGAGCTGGAACGGAAGAAGAACCTGCAAACTGTGCATCAGAGTGCATACGTCCTAAAGTATCTGTCATACCGTAGGAAGCCGGACCTGCTGCCATGTTGTCAGGATGGAGTGTACGGCCTGTACCACCGCCGGAAGCTACTGAGAAGTACTTCTTGCCAGCTTCGTTTCTCTCCTTCTTGTATGTACCTGCAACCGGGTGCTGGAATCTTGTAGGATTGGTTGAGTTACCTGTGATGGAAACATCAACATTCTCTTTCCACATGATTGCAACGCCTTCACAGACATCGTTTGCACCGTAGCAGTTCACCTTGCCGCGAGGACCTTCCGGATCAGAGTAAGACTTTCTGAATACTTCCTTTACAGTGTTTGTATAGGGATCATACTCTGTCTCCACAAATGTAAATCCGTTGATGCGGGCGATAATCTCTGCCGCGTCTTTTCCAAGACCGTTCAGAATAACTCTCAGCGGTTTCTGACGAACTCTGTTTGCCTTCTCAGCGATACCGATTGCGCCCTCTGCTGCCGCAAATGATTCATGTCCTGCAAGGAAGCAGAAGCACTCTGTCTCTTCTTCCAAAAGCATCTTGCCTAAGTTGCCATGTCCAAGACCAACCTTGCGGTTGTCTGCAACGGAACCAGGGATGCAGAATGACTGAAGTCCCTCACCGATTGCTGCCGCTGCATCTGCAGCCTTTTTGCAGCCCTTCTTGATTGCGATTGCCGCACCTACTGTGTATGCCCAGCAGGCATTCTCAAAGCAGATTGGCTGAATCTTCTTAACCTGATCATATACGTCAAGACCTGCGTCCTTTGTGATCTTCTCTGCCTCTTCGATGGAATTAATACCGTAGCTCTTTAATACCTCGGTAATCTTATCTATTCTTCTTTCATAGGATTCGAATAATGCCATAATTATTTTACCTCCTTATCTGTTCTAGGATCAATAATCTTAACAGCATCCGCAACGCGCCCATACTGGCCTGAAGCCTTCTCCCATGCTGTATTCGGGTCATCGCCCTTCTTAATAAAGTCAGTCATCTTGCCAAGGCTTACAAACTTGTAACCGATAATCTTGTCGTCAGCATCCAGCGCGATACCGGTAACGTAGCCCTCTGCCATCTCCAGATAGCGAGGTCCCTTCTTCAACGTACCGTACATAGTACCAACCTGGCTTCTTAAGCCCTTTCCTAAGTCCTCAAGGCCAGCGCCTACCGGAAGCCCTTCCTCAGAGAAAGCGGACTGAGAACGTCCGTATACGATCTGTAAGAACAGTTCTCTCATAGCGGTGTTGATGGCGTCGCACACAAGGTCTGTGTTCAGTGCTTCCATAACCGTTCTGCCCGGAAGCAGCTCTGCTGCCATCGCTGCGGAGTGTGTCATACCAGAGCAGCCGATTGTCTCGACCAGCGCTTCCTGGATGATACCTTCTTTTACGTTCAGGGATAACTTGCAGGCGCCCTGCTGCGGTGCACACCAGCCTACGCCGTGTGTAAAGCCGGAAATGTCTTTCACTTCCTTAGCCTTTACCCATTTCGCCTCTTCTGGAATCGGTGCACAACCATGATTACCGTCACGTGCTACTACACACATTTCTTCAATTTCCTTTGAATAAATCATGTGAAAACTCCTTTCGATTACTTAACTTTTATTTTTAATGTGTGACTTAGGTCTCACATTTCATAACTTATCAAACGTTTTCAACGTTCTGCGAAAACAGATCTTGATATGTTACTCATACATTGATATTTTCGCACATTTTTAGAAAAATAGCAATTAAAAATTCGTAATTTTGTCAAAAAATTGTCAAATTTATCAAAAAGTACCATCTTAGAGCGTGTTTGAAAAATGCTTTCTGCCAGATGTGCGTCACAGTTTGTGGGAGATTTGTGCCAAATGAAGGGCGCATAGCGGGCTATGTAACCTGAATTTGGTGCAAATATCACGCAAAGTGGGGCGTATAGATGGCAGGAATGATTTTTCAAACACGCTCTAGGATATATTTAAAAGATGCCTTCTGTCAGATTGAAACATGCATTGCACTCATATATTACATTTTGCAAATTACCGCAATATATTCCATCAGGCTTTTGCTGTAATTTCGCCCTGATTTTTGTATATGCTGTCTGTCTCAACGTACCCTCTTACCATTGATGTCGGGTAGACATTAGAATTGCGTCCGATTACAGTTCCCGGGTTGAGCACGCTGTTGCAGCCAATCTCCACGTTATCGCCGAGCATTGCGCCCATTTTTTTCAGACCTGTCTCGATGTTTCCGTAAGGAGATTTGACAACCACAAGCGTCTTGTCACTCTTGACATTGGAAGTGATGGAGCCAGCGCCCATGTGCGACTTGTAACCAAGAATACTGTCTCCTACATAATTGTAATGCGGAACTTGTACTTTGTTAAAAAGGATCACGTTCTTAAGCTCTGTGGAGTTGCCTACAACAGCCCCCTTTCCAACAATAGCATTTCCCCTGATATATGCGCAGTGGCGAATCTCTGCCTCCTCATCAATGATGCAGGGACCGTTGATACATGCCGTTGGAGCAACCGTCGCAGATTTTGCAATCCAAATGTCCTCTCCGCGTTTTTCATATTTGTCAGCTGGAAGGATTTTTCCAAGCTCCACAATATATGCACCGATTTTCGGCAGCAGCTCCCATGGATATACTGCTCCGTCAAAAAGCGGCGCCGCCAGTGTTTCCTCTAAGTTGTAAAGATTTTTAATTTGTAATTGCTCCATTTTTCTTCTCCTTTAATTTTAAAAAATTGTAAGCATAAACTTTATATACCTGATGCTCCATAGCGACTTTGTACCATTTCATATTTTTGTACATAGCAATGCAGGAGCCATAAACGCCATGTCATCAGAACTCTGTTTCATCATACATTGTTTCTGCCTTGTAAAAATTCCATCCTGTCATTTCCTCATAAGCTTTCAGAAATTGTTCCTTTGTAAGATACTCCCTGACAACATACTTTCCATCCTCATTTTCCTGCAGCTCATTTTCCGTTTTTCTGCGCTCCCGTATATAGTAGACTCCTGCGCCATTCACACCGTAAGTATCCGGATAATATTCATGATAATATTCAGAAAATATCCCGCCCTCCTCCAGAAACTCATATCGGACTAATGTATCAAAATATTCCTTATTCCATTTTAGGTCAAACTGGCACAAACGTAAAATCATTGTACGTGGACCGCCAGATACGCCCCATTCATATACCAGCCTGCCATTTCTGGTAATCGACAGAAATTCCATTCCGTCATTTACATCCACATACACCAGTTCTATCCCGCCATCCTGATAGGCAAAAATAAAAGAAATACTTATTTTTGTATCAAATTTGTATTCTGGTAGTTCCTCTATTGTAAAACCATTAATTAGTTCTGGCATCCCATCCCCGTTTACGTCCATGCGGAGCCAATTTTCATTTCCGGCTCCCCAAAGATATTCCAATCCGTCTTTTGGTTTCACACTGGACCAGTCACCCCGCTCGATCTGATCAAAGAGTTCGTTACATTTATCAAACGCCGCCTTGTCCTTTTCTGGATCATATTGCTTTAAAGTGCATGGTTTTATCTTCAGTTTGCCATCTGACGCACAAAACTGCCAATCTACATAATACCGCCGTCCTGTGCTTCTCTCAACACCGCCTGCATTTCCCTTCAAAAGATGCACGCCGGATTCTATTTCTGTCAGCTCTACAGTCACATTTGAAAAAATTGTCTGGGCACTTTCAGGAGTAATTTGCTTAGTTTTGTTATATGCATCACAAAGCATTTGTTCCGCCTGACTTGTATTGAGTAACGCTTTTTGAAAATCCAGTATAGAATCCGCCTGAACTGAAAAGGGAATACCTTGTATATGCTCAATCCCATCATCGTCCACACTTTTTGTGTAAAGCCATTTATCTTCACTGTCAATCCTCCAGTCCTTGACCGGATAGAATTGTACCTGTTCCTGTGGAGTCTGTATATAAAGTACGTATTGTCCAAATGATAAAGACTCCGGATTCAGTACATAATGTGAATAAATCTGGATATCATTTTCGTTATAAATACAATCACAATGTCTCAGCTCAATAACGATATCCGACATTTTTCCCTGATACATTAGCCTAAAACTGTCTGTCTGTTCTCGGCTTTCATCCTCCTGTAATGCTATTTCGTCAAATATTTTTTCCTCATCTATAGCCTTATCTGTTAATTCTGTCAACGTTTCATTTTCAGTAGATGTTCTCATTTCTGAAAATGAAACGTTTGCTGTTTCAGGAGAGATACTCATTTCCGAAAATGAAAGTGTTTGTTGTTCCTGTGTGTTACATCCTGTAAACATAGCAAGCATACAGCATCCCAGCAGCAAACATCCTATCATTTTCACATCATTCTTTTTTATCATATAAGGTACCTATTCTGACTCCTCCGCAGCCCCGGCTATAAGAGACTCCCAATATTCGTCTGATGTAGGCTCTGTATCAAGCCACGGCTGGGGTACGGGGGATGCACTTTCTGTTGACGAGGCGCCTTGATTGTCAAAATCGAACTGTATCTTCTCGTCTCCATATTTCAAAAATGCATCAAACTGGCTGCCCGCTTTTGACACAAAACCAGTAATCCTCTCATTCGTATTTCCGTTCGTGAAAAGCTCTTGCATGATTTTTTCGGACAAAGAAACCTGTGCAACGGTATGCCCAATTTTAAATCCACACATGCATTCATAATACCACTGGCTCTTTTTCAGTTTATGCGCATTGCACCTTGGACATGCAAGATTTGTTTCTGCCGGCGCTGGTCTGTCTGGAAAATCAAAGACTACCTGCCCGTCTTCTGTGAGCCTTAACGCTGCATTAAACTTGGCGCCACTCTTTGCCAGAAATCCTTCTATCACATCTGTTTTTTTCTTGGTTAGCAGCTGTTTTGCAATTATATCAGAAATCTTAATGCCCGCAATTTTATTATTGATAGAAAAACGACAACTATGGTCCGCATCATCTCTGTTGTAGTTGGCACAGCCATAACCAAACGGAGTTTTGACAACCTCGCCGCTGCACAATGGACAAACCACGTCTTTGAGCTTTGGATGCTCGATATCATCGAAGTCAAATTTCAGCCCTGTCACTTTGCCTGACTCGCAACGGCTGAACGTGATGCGCGCGTCAAATTTTTTGCCTGCTTTTGACTTAAATCCATGGATTGTTGAAGTCCTTCCATTTTTCAGCAGCTCCTTAACCTGAGACTCGGAAATATCCTTTCCTGCCATCTTGCCAATTGAAAACCTACAGCTGTTTTCATCCAGCCTATCATAGTTGGCACAGCCATAACCAAATGGTGTCTGGACAATTTCACCCCCGCACAGCGGACAGACAACATCCTTGATTTTCTTTGCCTCCACCTTTTCAAAGTTAAAGCTGACGGAATGTTTTCCGTCGTCGCCCTTTTCCAGCAATAAAACTGCATCGAATTTTTTGCCGGATTTGCCTTTAAAACCTCGGATTGTCTCAGTGATTCTGTTGGTTAACAATTCTTTCACCATTGCAGGTGTTAATTCCTTGTCCGCAATCTTTCCAATTGCAAATTTGCAACTGGCAGGATCCTGTGGATTATAGTTTGCACAGCCATAGCCAAACCCTTTTATCATCATCTGTCCACCGCAGTCCGGACAGGCAGCCCCCTCTAACACCTGTGGCTCATTCTGCGAAAAGTCAAATTTGATTTCTATTTTTCCGTCTTCATTTTTATGCAAAATCAATGCCGCGTCAAACTTTTTCTTTTGTTTGGACACAAAACCGCCCAAAACCGATGTATGCCCGTCCTTTATCAGCGCAATACATTCCTCATCAGACAGAGATCTTCCTGCAATCGCGCCAATCACAAAATTGCAGCCACTTCCATCCTTCTGGTAGTTGGCACACCCATACCCAAACGGCGTCGTTATGATGTCACCTCCGCATGCTGGACACGGTACATTCAGCTTTCGGCGCGCGCCCAGCCCCTTTGCTCCTTTGCCGCTAAACTGGCTGATCTGCGCAGCAATCTGATTTGTCAGATCCCTGTCACGTATCTGTATGGTTTCCCGCCGGATAAAGTCCTCAAGCTTCGCACGGTAGTCGTTCACATCAACGGTTCCGTTTGTTATGCCGTCCAGCCCTTTTTCCCACGACGCGGTCATCTTCGGATTCAGAAGCGCCGGAACGGTCATCGCAACAACCTCATACACCATCTCGCCAAAATTCTGCGGCGTGATGACCTGTGTTTTCTGATTGAGGTTCAGATATCCGATGCGGATAAGTTTCTTGATAATCTCCGCACGGGTCGCACTAGTACCGATGCCCGAACCTTTAATCTGGGCGCGGAGATCTTCGTCTTCGATGAGCTGACCTGCATTTTCCATCGCAAGAATCATAGATCCGGACGTGTACCGTTTGGGCGGCGAGGTCTTGCTCTCCCTGACTTCAAATCCATTGATATCAAGAATATCACCCTGTTTTAGCATATTTGCCAATGCGAGCAGCTTTTTGGAATTATTCTTCTTTTCTTTGTTGGCAGCCTCTGCATTTTCGCCTATTATTGCCTGCGCGGAGTTGTCCGCTTTATTTTGCCCGTCGGACGCATTCTCATCCTCGTCGGCATTCTCGATGGTCTTGCCCAGAACCTCGAGAAAACCGAGTACTTTGAGTACTTTTGCAGATGCAAACAGAGATTCCTTTTCAATGCCCGCCACGAGCTTCAACGTCTGGTACTCCGCAGGTGGGTAAAAAATGCTCAGAAAACGCCGCACAATCAAATCAAATACCTTGCCCTGAAGTGGTGTCAGCGTTGTAAGCTCCGTCAGCTGTCCCGTCGGAATGATGGCATAGTGGTCAGTGACCTTGCTGTCGTCTGTGTACTGCGTTTTTGCAATGTTTGCATGGAGCTTTTTTGTTAAAATGTGGTCTGTGAACTGCTGTGCTGGCGTGTATCCCTTTAATGGATTCAGCGTTTTGTCAATTTCTTTTGCAACTGCTGTTGTCAGTACCCTTGCATCTGTTCTAGGATAGGTAGTGAGTTTTTTTTCATATAAATCCTGTGCTACCTGTAAGGTCTGGTCAGGGCTGATTTTAAACCGTTTTGCGCATTCCGCCTGCAGCTCTGCCAGATTAAACAATAATGGCGCTTTCTTTTTGGAAATACCCTTTTCCAAAGTCTTGACAATCGCTTCCTTTCCCTCAAAGGAAGAAATAAGTGTCTCCGCATCTTCTTTTTCCTTAAATCCGTTTTCCTTGTAAAGCTTTGTGGATTCAAAATATATGGAACCCTCCACTGCTTTCCACTCCGCCTCGATATTCGCATCTGTAAAGTCCCCAATGACTCTGTAAAAAGGTGTCTCTTTGAAATTTCGTATTTCACGTTCCCTGTTGACGACCATGCCGAGGACACAGGTCATTACTCTTCCGATTGCAATTGCTGTATAGCCCTTTGTCGCTGCTGCGTCATTCAGAAGTTTCCCGTATTTGACGGACATGACGCGTGAGAAGTTAATGCCCATGGCATAATCCTCTATGGAACGCATAATGCCGGATTTTCCTAAATTTTCATAGGCTGACATCGGTTTTGCCTGTGCCATGCCGCGCTTGATTTCCGCCTCGGTCTGCGAGTCAATCCACACGCGCAGCTCCTGCATTCCCTTGCGGACACCGCCAAAGTTGCGGATGTTTTCTTCGATGGTCTGTCCTTCTTTTCCGGAGTCACCTGCCCAGTACACCGTGTCGATATCCTCCCGCTGCAACAATGTGTGGACAATATCATACTGCTGTTTGACGTTTTTGATAACACCGTACTTATATTTTTCCGGCAGAAATGGCAAATCCTGCAGCATCCACTTTTTATAGCGGATATCGTACTCCTCCGGATAGACCATCTCTACCAGATGCCCCACGCACCATGTTATGACATAGGTGGCATTTTCTATGTAACCATTGTGTTTTCCTGATACTTGAAAAACCTTTGCATAGTCCTGTGCAACCGATGGTTTCTCGGTTATGATCAGTTTCTTTCCCAAGTTTTTATCTCCATCCTGTTTTATTTCTCCATATCTTGTATCATTTTGCTATCGGCTTAGGAACTTTTAACCATGATTCTGACCGATATGTCAGAAAGAGCAGCATAATACTGCTCTTTCCAATATATCATTATTTTATTTCTTTGTGATATACCCCTGTGCCTTGAGAAGCTCTGCGCAGAGTACTGCGCCGCCCGCCGCGCCGCGCACTGTATTGTGTGAAAGTCCGACAAACTTCCAATCATATACACTGTCCTCGCGGATACGTCCTACTGAAACCCCCATGCCGTTCTCAAAATCAACATCAAGGCTTACCTGCGGTCTGTTGTCTTCCTCAAGATACTGGATAAACTGTTTCGGTGCACTTGGAAGATCCAGCTCCTGCGGGACGCCTTTGAAGTTTACTAATTTCTCAATTAGCTGCTCTTTAGTCGGCTGCTTTCTGAATTTTACAAATACGGCAGCAGTATGGCCGTTTAATACAGGAACACGGATACACTGGCATGTGATGACAGGCGAGGTAGCGGGCTCAATCACGCCGTCCTTAATTTCACCCCAGATTCTTAGCGGTTCTTTCTCGCTCTTTTCCTCCTCGCCGCCGATATATGGAATGATATTGCCCTCCATTTCCGGCCAATCCTTAAAGGTCTTTCCAGCGCCAGAGATTGCCTGATAGGTTGTCGCAACGACCTCATACGGCTCAAACTCCTTCCATGCAGTCAGGACAGGCGCATAGCTCTGGATTGAACAGTTCGGTTTTACAGCCACAAAACCTCTCGCCGTGCCAAGACGCTTTTTCTGGAAATCAATGACCTTCATGTGTTCAGGATTAATCTCAGGCACGACCATCGGAACGTCGGGTGTCCATCTGTGCGCAGAATTATTGCTGACTACCGGCGTTTCTGTCTTTGCATAATCTTCCTCAATTTTTTTGATTTCTTCTTTTGTCATATCAACTGCGGAAAACACGAAATCAACCTCGGAAGCCACTTTCTCAACTTCATTGACATTCATGACAACGATATTTTTTACTGCCTCCGGCATCGGCGTTGTCATTTTCCATCTGTCACCAACTGCTTCCGCATATGTTCTGCCGGCAGAACGCGGACTTGCCGCGATAGTCGTCACCTCAAACCATGGATGATTCTCCAACAGAGAGATAAATCTCTGACCTACCATTCCTGTACCGCCAAGGATGCCTACTTTTAATTTTTCACTCATTTTTCTCCTCCAATCTGCTGATATGTTATATCGCCAAATACTAACAAAAATATTTATAGTTCCTCTCAAAAAATTAACTTAGACTCAGATACTCCTTATGTATGCGGATAACCTCTTTCATGGCATTCGGCCCCGGCGCACCGATTGTCATGCGCTTGTTTACACAGGTTTCAAGACAGACTGCCTCAAATATGTCCTGCTCAAATACTGGGCTGACTGCCTTTAACTCATCAAGGGACAGCTCGTCAATCGCCTTGTCTTTATCAATACAATATAATACCAGCTTTCCGATAATGCCATGTGCATCCCGGAACGGCATTCCATGATTTACGAGATAGTCCGCCGCGTCAGTCGCATTCGTAAAACCCTTCATGGCGCTTGTTCTCATGACATTTTTATTGAATTTCATCGTTTTTAGCATGCCTGTAAACAGTGACACACAACCTTTTACGGTGTCAATCGCATCAAAAGTCAGCTCCTTGTCTTCCTGCATGTCCTTATTATAAGCAAGTGGGATTCCTTTCATTGTCGTGAGTATCGACACTAGTGCACCGTATACACGCCCGGTCTTGCCGCGCACAAGCTCTGCAATATCTGGATTCTTCTTCTGTGGCATGATACTGCTTCCAGTTGAGTACGCATCGTCAATCTCCACAAAATGATATTCATTGGAATTCCATATGATAATCTCCTCGCTGAAGCGGCTGAGGTGCATCATAATGGTAGACAATGCAGATAACAGCTCAATTACATAATCCCTGTCTGCCACGGAATCCATACTGTTGAGTGTCGGACCATTAAAATTAAGGAGCTGCGCGGTGTATGCCCTGTCTAGTGGGTATGTTGTTCCTGCCAATGCGCCGGAGCCCAAAGGACAATAATTCATCCGATCATAAATGTCATCAAGCCGCTGCCTGTCGCGCCTGAACATTTCAAAATATGCCCCCATGTGGTGTGCCAGCGTAATCGGCTGTGCCTTCTGCAAATGGGTAAACCCTGGCATATAAGTCTCTGTATTTTCTTCCATAATATTAAGAATCGTTTCAAGAAGGTCTTTTAGAAGCGCATTGATTTCACTGACCTCTTGTCTTATATAAAGCTTCATATCAAGCGCTACCTGATCATTCCTGCTTCTGCCTGTGTGAAGCTTCTTGCCTGCCTCGCCAATTCGCCTGATCAGATTTGCTTCTACAAAGCTGTGAATATCCTCATATTCGTCCGTAATCTCAAGTTTTCCATTCTCAACATCCCTCAGAATACCTTCTAATCCTGAGAGAATCTGATTCTGCTCATCCTCCGTCAGAATTTCCTGCTTCGCAAGCATTTTCACATGTGCCATACTGCCCTCTATATCCTGCCGATAAAATTTCTGGTCAAATGAGATTGATGCATTGAAGTTATAAACAAGTTTGTCTGTCTCCTTGGTAAATCTGCCGCCCCAAAGTTGTGCCATCTTTCGTCGCCTCCTACTATCTTCAGGACTTTACCCTGAATACAAATAATAGTAATAATAGCATACTTTTCACGGAGTTGCAAGAATAAAAATCGGGCGCCGAAACGCCCGATTTAAATACTTCATAGAATTAATCATTGATATGTCGTATCGCATCAAATGCCCCATTAAACATATCCTCAATTTCGGATGTTGAAAAATCCCCATTTTCAATGGTCTTGTCCATAATTCCCATCAACTGTTCCTGAAGACGCGCCTTGTGCAAAACGGCATCTGTCATGGCTGGTGTTTTCAGGTCATCATACATTTTCCCATAGAAAGCCAGCATCTGCTGATTTGTAGTTTCCCGGCACTTTACAACATCACTCAGTGCTACTGCCTTCTGTCCGCCAGAACTGTCATTATCCATCTGGCGCAGCTCCGAAATAACCTGATTCAGGTATTCTGTCTGCTGCCCAATCCGCTCAATCTGTTCCAAGCAGTATTCCATGGAATATTTATTCGATAATACAGAACTATCCGCCGCAACGCTGACTTCTGTATTTACAGTTGATATATTTCGTGTATCCTCATTTTCTATTACTTTATTTTCAATTGTCTGTTCTGACATATTTTTATCCTCCAAATTTTGATTTGGCGGACACGCAAGGCATAGCATATTACGCGCCAAAAAGCGTGCCCTGCCCTGTTTCACAAGCCCCTTAGCCCTCTTGAGATAAGTGGTTCCATATTCTTTGCCATCAGCATCTACCACAATAATGTTTTTTGTCATGGGTATCCTCCCCCTTGCTTCGATTTGATATCACTCAAAAGGCATTTGTTTTTTGTCATGGGTGTCTTCCCCGCCTCTTTTATCCAGTATACTATAAGTCCTGCATTATTTCAATGAACTTTTGTAGTTTCATGTACTAGAGCGTGAATCTGTTACTGTTCACACCTACGCCAAAGTAGTGGAAATCATGCGCCAAAATGCTTGCCTTTTAGCATTTTGTGTGCAAAATCTGTTATAATTCACACCTCAATAACTTATAAGCTGATGAAAACTGGCGTTGGTGTGAATTGTAACAATCTCAGTGAAAAACACCGTCTTTTGCGTATTTCTTAATGTTTTTTCACTATCACTTTTGACATATTTCCACATATAATATCCTATACTTTATTAAACGATGCACAATATTTATCAGAAAGGCGGCGGTCATGATATGCCACAAAATCATCATGATAAACCTTTTCTCCGTCTGGATCACCTAAAATTTTCCTATTATAGTAATCTTGGCGAAGTTACGGTTTTAAACAACATAAATTTTACAGTCGAAAAAGGAGCCTTTGCAGCCCTGGTCGGTCCGAGTGGCTGCGGAAAATCCACAATTTTATCTCTGATAGCCGGACTGCTTAAGCCAGTGGACGGCTACATCACATTTTACTCAGATGATTTCAGCGCCCCGCGTGTGGGATATATGCTGCAACATGATCATTTGCTTGAGTGGCGCACTGTCTATCAGAACATAACACTCGGTCTTGAGATACAGAAAAAGAAGACAAAGGAGAATCTGGAACTTGCTGACAGTCTGCTTGACAAATATCATCTCTCAAATGTCAAGAACCAGAAGCCGTCTGCGCTCTCAGGAGGGATGCGTCAGAGAATCGCTCTGATACGGACACTTGCCATTCGTCCTGATTTGCTTCTGCTCGACGAACCGTTCAGTGCGCTTGACTACCAGACCAGACTTAATGTATCGAAAGATGTACATGATATCATCAAATCCGAACAAAAGACGGCAATCCTTGTAACACATGACATTACTGAGGCAATTTCTATGGCAGATGTTGTGTTTGTTCTTACCAAATCCCCATGCGCAATAAGGGATGTCATCCCAATTGAATTTGAAGCCAACGGGATTCATCGTGAGGATATCAGAAAATCAAGTCTTTTTCAGGAATATTTTGATAAAATATGGAGGGAAATGCAAGATGAAAACAAAGAAAAACAACTATAAAGACAATATAGGCGCCTCTGCACTTACCCCAGGACAGAAAAGCTTTTTGCGGCACCAGAAACTGCAAAAGCTATACATCTTCTGGAGCAGAATTCTTATTTTTACCGTATTTGTGATGCTCTGGCAGGTCTCTGCCGACATGGGATGGATTGACAGCTTTTATTTCAGCTCACCCATCTCCATCTCAAAATTATTCTGGCATGATATTACTGACATGTCACTGCTAAGCCACATTGGTATCACGCTTTTGGAATCTGGCATAAGTTTTTTACTGATCATCTTGTTTTCTTTATTGACAGCAACATTTTTCTGGTTTTATCCGTCACTCGGAAAAATGTTCGAGCCTTTTTTGATTGTACTCAACAGTCTTCCAAAATCTGCGCTTGCTCCGCTTATTATTGTGTGGCTTGGAACTGGTCCCCGCACTATTATTCTATGTGGAATATCAGTCGGAATATTCGGCTGTATCTTGAATTTATACCAGTCCTTTGCACAGACCGACCCTGAAAGGCTGAAACTCATAGAAACGTTAGGCGGCACAAAACTACAAGCATTTACAAAGGTTGTTTTTCCAGGAAATATTCCTACCTTTATCTCCCTGTCCAAGGTCAATATCGGTCTTGCCCTTGTTGGTGTGATTATCGGGGAGTTCCTTGCAGGAAGAAAAGGACTCGGCTATCTGATTATATATGGCAGCCAGGTGTTTAAGCTTGACATGGTAATTTTAAGCATTGTAATTCTATGCGTAATAGCAATGGTAATCTATGGACTTTTGAATCTGCTTGAAAAGAAAATCAGCTATTAAAATATTGGGGCAGATTATCTTATCTGTCCCAATGCATCCTTAAAAAACTGCAAAAATCCATCCTCAACTGCCAATTGATCCAAGTTCTGTTCTGGTAAATCATAAAAATATCTGCCTGTCTTAACATCAACCGATAGACTGTCAAGCGGAAAACCTTTTCTCAAAACGGAAGAATGGGGCTTTGCAGTTAACAGAAATATTTTGCTCTCCATGGCAGGACTCATTGACTCAAACTGATGTGTATCGTCATAGACAAAGCAAATAGCATTTTTATATCTTGAAATCAAATTTCCATACTTTAGTGCCAGATCTGAATAATAAGAAATCATTTCCTCATCTGTGAGATATTTTCCATTCACTGTCCGCACATGAACTCCTGGCTGGATTTCATCAGGTACATTGTCAAAATACAGACCAGAGTCGCATGAGAATACTGGAACATGGAACGCCTCATAATATGCACAGGCCTTCTGGCGGGCATTTTCCAAGGGTGTCATACCATTCTCCGTCACTTCTGGAATACTCATACCCAAATCCTTTAGCCCTATAACCTCTATATCCAGATTGCTCAGACGCCTTTGCATTGCCGACAATTTAGCCGGATTTCCTGTTCCATATAAAATTTTCATATTTATTCTTCTCCTAACGCGCAAAAATACTTACACCAAAAAAGACGCGATCTATGCCACGCCTTTCTTCTTACTGCTGTTTCTAAAAAGCTTCCAAAGGGACTCGAACCCTCGACCTACTGATTACGAATCAGTTGCGCTACCAACTGCGCTATGGAAGCTTGTAATTACAACCACGAAAAATATTATACATAATCTTTTAAACTTTGTAAAGTTTTTTTACAATTTTTTTTAAATATTTTTTATTGTGTTGTTACTGTTCACACCTACGCCAAAGTAGTGGAAATCATGCGCCAAAATGCTTGCCTTTTAGCATTTTGTGTGCAAA
>JAIECJ010000203.1 GCA_029068555.1 Lachnospiraceae bacterium | reverse complement strand
GCCCTTCATTTGGCACAAATCTCCCACAAATTGTGACGCACATCTGGCAGAAAGCATTTTTCAAACACGCTCTAGTAGACAGCGGAACTACTGTAATGACAGTGCTGTGCTTGTTTGCCCTGTTGTTGTTGCTGACTACCACCACGGGGCGCATTATCGCAAATCCGCATACACAATATCGCCTCTCCTTATCTTCATCAGCAGCCTCTGCCCCGCCCCATATCGGTCTTTCCTTATCGGCAGGACACTTTGCTGTATCATAGATATGGTACTGCATGGTAAAAAGCTCAAAAAAAACCGACACCGATGTTGGCAGCGTCATACATAAATTCTTTCAGATCGGGTATACACCTAATAACAACAGAAGGTTATTTTCCCTATATTGATACATCAAATCTATTACTTTCAGCCCTTTTATTTTCTCTTACATTACTCCAATCAATCTCATTTATCTTTTTGAGAAGATCCGCCGCAGATGATGCCTGAATAGTGGTTTTCTTTGTAGAAATACCATTTCTTCTATTAACATCTTCTTTCCTTGCAGCAGCTTTCTTTTCCTCTGCACGCTTTTCCCTAACTTTTTCAATACGCTCCTTCTGCTTATCCATTGCCTTTTCTAATTCAGCAAATATGGACATTGTACCATCTTTATTAAAAGAAATTCCTATTTTTGTTATCTCATCTCTATCAGATGTTTTTCCAAAAGCTGATTCAAAGCCAAACTGCTGATTAATCTGCTCTGACATACGAACCGCACCATGCACCCGATCCATATACTCCTTTGCATATTTTTCATCAGAAGCCATCTTTTCAAGATCTTCGCTGGAAAACAAAACAGAAATTTCTTTGGTGCCACGAGAAAGAATTTCTTTTGCATCATCCCCTTTATCAAAATCAACCACCATAAAATCCATATTGCTGTATGTTTTCCTTAAATTTTCCAAAAAAGCCTGCGCTCTATTTGAAAGCCGAGACCGACTAGCATTATTGGTCTGGGCTGCAGTCTCAGTTCCTTTTGCAGTTTTATTTTTTGCTTCCTCTGCATTATCTTTCTGATTCTGCTGAACTGTATTATTATAGTATTGAGAAGCGGCATAACTGCCATCAATTACGTTCATATTCAAATCCTCCCTGAAAATTATTATGAAAATTGCTTCTATTGTTATGCTAACAACATTCCTTTGTGCTTTCTCCAAGCTTAAGCCTTCTATTATCACATATCGCCCGATATATGTGTTATCGAACCTTTCATATTAACTGACTTTATACTAAATTGTGACGCACATCTAGCAGAAAGCATTTTTCAAACATGCTCTAGTACTCCATCCAGTTATTCCTAGATGGCCTAAGAAAACAGATAGGGAATTAAACACATTTATTTATAGTACACAGAAACATAAACATTTTTTAAAGTTGCTGCAGCAATCGTTCCTGTTGAATATCTGGTCGATGCAAATTGCACATAATATGTACCTGCTGCACTAAGATCATAATTTCCAAAATCCGAAAATGTTAAGGAACTTGCCCAAGTTTTATTGTCAATGTAACGGTCAAATGTTCCGTCTCCATTATCCTCATCCTTTGCTACATATAATACAATGTTTCCGGTACTTCCACTACTCTTTGACGATGTAACAACAATTTTTGTAATGGTTGCGCCAGCCGGAACAGATGTACTCCTAATTGTGAATGAACCAATCGTTGATTCTGCAACCGAATCGTATTCTCCAAAAAATGCGTTCAATGAACCAATTGAATGTTTATCTGGACTGGTGGCATATAGACTGGTTGGCATTACCTCAATAGTCACCATACCCTCCTCAGCAGTAACCTCTACTTCTGCATCCTCTGCTGCAAATACAGTTGCGTTCATAGAAAATAACATGATGACACATAGAACAAACGACAAAATTCTTTTCTTCATGACTTCTCATTCCTTTCTTTGTTTTTTTGATCCCTATCTGCTTAACTATTTATCATCCAAATAATCAACCTCTTCTCATCGCCTATCTATTCTTTCATTTTCACAATAGCAAAATATAGCCAGATGTCAATTACCTTTACAGAAAGTGGACTGTTTTTTGCAGAAAACGGCACAAAAAATGTTTTCAGAAAAATTAAGTTTTGGATAGTTTGACGCAGAATATTTTTCTGAGAGTGCTGCTTCACAAACGCAGGCGCAGCGGTGGCTACGTCGAGGCTTGGGGAGTAGCGCTATCAGGAAAATAGGCAAGTCAAACTGCCAAGTACTTAATATTCACTGTACTAGCAGCTCATCATACACCCCTATATCAGAAACCACACCTTCTTTCAATACTACAATCTGATCTACCTTGCTCAATATCTCTTTCTTATGCGTTATCACTATTACTGTTTTTTCTTTCAGCTTTGTATTCAGCAATCCGTTAATCTGCTGCTCTGAATAAGCATCCGTATTTGAAGTGGCTTCATCAAATATAATAATCGGTTTATCATGTATCAATGCCCTTGCAAGGGCTATCTTCTGTTTCTGTCCACCAGAAAGCATTGCTCCGTTCTGCCCTACCACATAATCTAAAGAAACCTCTTTTATAAAATCTTCAAGTCCACTATCTCTACAAGCTACTTTTATCGCAGCATCGTCCACCTGCTTATACAGACAGATGTTATTTCTTATTGTATCATTAAATAGGTATATCTGCTGGCTTACCACGGATACCATATTTCGGTATTCCGACAATGACAGTTCTGAAGCATTCTCTGCTCCTAGCAATATCTTTCCACATGTCGGCTCATACATTCTGGTAAGCAGATTGATAATCGTTGTTTTTCCCGAACCATTGCGTCCAATTATTGCTGTCTTACTACCTTTTGC
This sequence comes from Lachnospiraceae bacterium, assembly GCA_029068555.1. Classification (GTDB taxonomy): domain Bacteria; phylum Bacillota; class Clostridia; order Lachnospirales; family Lachnospiraceae; genus COE1. The sequence goes on along the minus strand of JAIECJ010000203.1, from coordinate 4,283 downwards.
AAACAAAATATCAACACTTTTAAGAATATATTTATCTTTTTCAAATGCGAAAGAAACCTGTTCCAATTTCAAGTCATTCATACACAGATTTACAGTCTTTCCGCTATCCGTTTCTTCCTCTAAATCCATAAATGCATAATATCTTTTCGTTGACGGAATAATCCCTGATAGAAGGTAGCCTATATTAAGGATTGCAGAAATCGGTCCTGTTACATAAGCGCTATATGTAATGAAAGCAAACACACTACCTACCGAAAGTTTCAAGTCAAATACCAAATTTGCACCCAATATATATAGCAATGTGGAAAGGAACTGTACCATAATGCCGTCTACGATCATATTCCATTGGCTTAACATATTCATCTGCTTTTGCTTTTCTATAATGTCATTCTGATTAAGTGTAAATTCAATAAGTTTTTTATCAAAAATATTAAATAGCTTAACTTCCCGTACCCCTCCAACAGTATCTCCAAACCATTTCGCATACTTTTGATTTCTTATTATGAACTCGTCCATAATCTGCTTTTGTTTCTTAGCAAAATATTTCATCACAACACACTTGATCGGTATAAATAGAAGCACCAGTATTGTCATTCTAAAATCTATGATAAATAACCCAATAATGCCGCCTGTCATGCTAAACGCTTGCGTAATCACAAAAAAAACGCTGCTGTCAGCAATAGATGTCATCTGGTTAATATCCGTGTTAATATTGTTCAGAGCCTCCGCATAATTGGTATTATTGAAATAATTAACCCGCAGCTTCATAAGATGTGAAAAAGACTGTTCCGAAAGAAAATACTGTATCTTTGCCGAAATGTCTACACGTTTCTTTTCCTTAATTATATCTATAAGGGAATTTATAGTGTAAATTACCATAGATGCCCAAATTAACTCAATCAACAATTTCTTATTTCCACCAATAAAACCATCATCCATGATCCGTTGGCTGATTAGCGGCACCCAAAGATTCAATCCCGTAGAAATAAACAGACAGCAGACAATCACAATGATTGTTTTTCTGTATCTGTTCAACAACAGAAGTAATCTCTTTACAGCCTCTTTATTATCCATCTTCATCCTCCGTCAGCTTCGTTTCTATAATATGATATATTTCCGCAATATCTTTCCTGTCAATCTGTCCTGATATTTTTTTCTCAATCTTTTCTTCCTCAAAAGAAAACTTAGCCAAGATAATTTCTCCCTTACGGCAAAAACTAATCTCTACATCGCAATCAGGATATACTTTCAATAATTTCTCTCTATCTTCCAATGGAACGCACCATATAACCAAATCGCTTTGTTTATAAAAAACCTGACTCTCTATAAAATTCTTCCATACTTTATGATCTCCCGCAGGCTCCGGCATATATTCTAACCCATACAGCACACATTCCGGCTCCATTCCTATCGTATATGCATTATAACCACCATTTGCAAAAGACTTCCTTAATTCAGTAAGTATATAAAAACTATCTATCGTAGCTTCGATTTCCAATATTGCTATTGGAACCTCAAGACCATTTCCATGATAATGATTGTTCAATATCTGCTGCTGCCTAGTTTCCCTGCTCCAAAAGAATCCCTGCACATTTATATTATGAATATTCTCTTTTCCAAGATAGATTAAATGCTTATTCCCTATTTTTAAATTTACCAAATCAGACATAGAAAAAGCTATCACAGTATCTATATCTTCCTGTATTTTTTCAAACTTTTCAGCAACCGATTTAAAATAATACTTCGCCCTGCTTTCTGCTCCTCTGCCCGACACATATGCCCTATAAACCCAATCCGGCTCATATATCCCCTTTACCATTTGCAGATGGCTTTGTTCACTTGCATATAGCTTTAACTTCTTTATATCTAACGTACTATCTACCTTTAACTTATTAGCAATCAGTGCGCTTATATATGGGGCTGCATAACTGTTACTCAATGATGTGTTCATTTCTATATCATATATGTTAATTGCATGTACAGACGGCACAACAGTATCTATACCCATTTGCATATAATCTTTACAATAGTCTAACGGACTGTCTGTAGCTGCTACACCAATAACATTCATAAAACTCGCAGGATATGAAACAAAACCAGAATTAGCTGTTGCCGCTATTACAATCATTCCCTTTGCAACATATTCGTTAATCAGGCATCTTAATTTTTCACAATCCCGAAAGTCTACTGTTCCTAAACTTAGATTAATCAGCCTTATATGATTTTTATAACACCAATCCAACGCTGGTTGAAAACTTGCAATTCCACCTTTTCCGTTTTCATCTAAAATTCTTATACTAATCAAATCACAATCTGGACAATATTTCTCAATTATCATTGCACAGTTTGTCCCATGTTGGAACTGTTGCTGATCTATGTTTTTTGTATCAGCTACGCAAATACCTTTTTCAACAGCTACAGATTTTTCTAACCCTTTTGCCAAAAGAAGCTCGTTAATGCCATTATCTATAATCGCAACTTTGACGCCTTTATCCATACCATACCTCAAAAAATGACTACACAAGAATATATCCTATCCGGCGACAACGATGCTTCACCATTCACTATAAATCTTTCCACTTTTGCCATGACTTTTTGCGCCAATGTGGGATCATTCTTCATATATACTTATGTACATTTAATAGACTTTCCTGCATTTATAATAGCAAAATATTGTTAAAGGTCAATTCCCTTGCAGAAAGTGTTCCGTTTTTGCAGAAAACGGCAAAAAACCTTTCAGACACGCCTACCATTCTGAAAGGTTTTTCTTCTGCTCAATTTTCTTGTTCAACACAAGCTTTGATTTATCATTATTGCACATTAACTATCAAATCTTAGTCCTCTTTCCGCTTTGGTCTTTTCGGCTGATGACCAATTCCAATACAAAGAGGCGGATCTCCCCATATATCTCTTTCTACTTCATTACGGGCAATCCTCTCTACTACCTTGAGTACCGTTTTTTTGATTTTTCTGTTTTTCTTCATTTAACACATACCTCCTGTTTTATAATTTTTGCCAAACACATTAAGAATGCACATAATATGATAGCTACCGCCATATAACCAATATACAGAATATCAGCTTTCAGATAAACTAAGACAGCGATTATCATTACTTCCATTATAACAATCAGCCTTGCTGCTTTCTTAGACTCTTGCAATTCACTTTTATTCATATCCATATTAGGATGGTTTATTGTTCCCATTATATAGATTATAATTATTGCAGGAAGCAGCATTCCATACATGACAGCCGGAGTTCCACAAAGCAAAGGCATAGCCTGCATAACCGCAATATATGTTATGACTGTACCTAAATAGCACTGCCAGAACTTATTCGCATGAAATCCTCCTGTCCGCTTCCTTAATGATATAAAGAACGCCCAAAAACAAACCGTATGTAGAAATTTCCCAGAGAACACCCCTAGAAGCAAGATAGTTCCAACTGTTACAATATTTTCAACCATAGCTGTTAAAGCGTATTCGTAATATTCACAGTTTGATTTGCTAATTATCTTCTCCATCTCCATCTGATTGACAAGTTTTAATGCCATCTTCTCTATCATAAACATGCCTCCTTCGTTATTCAGTATGAATTGTATATAAAAAATTTCAAGATATTTTGCAGAAAACGGACTATTTTTGCAGAAAACGGCACATTATGGTTTTAGTACCCAATCATTTTACATAGTATTTATGCAGGAATAATAATTGAAAATAAAAATTCTTTATTCTTATCTTCAATAACATATGCGCCGCCATATTTCTCAATGATTTTTAACACATTCCTGATTCCTACACCATGTTCATCCCCGCTTGATGTTTTTGTAGATTTTATCTCGCCATTCTCATATACAACATCATAATTAAATGTATTTTTAACAGCAATGATTATCATATCATCTTCTTTAACAAATTTGAACTTAATTATCTTTTTATCAGTACATGTCTCACACGCTTCAATGGCATTGTTCAGAAGGTTAGCAAGGATAGTAACCACATCCTCATCTTTTATTTTCAGCTCTGAAAGATCATTTACCCTGAATACAAAAACAATTCCCTTTTCTTCTGCCTCCTGATATTTTGTGTTGAGTATTGCATTTACGATTACATTATTGGCGTTAATGGCATCCGGTACATTATTCAGAGAACCATAAATCTTTTTTACATATTCTTCTAATTTGGAATACTGATTTTTATCAAGTAAGGATTCTATACATAAAATCTGATTTTTATATTCGTGCGTCTTTCTTTTTTGGTTATCAAAGTTTTCAGAGATAGACC
>JAIECJ010000202.1 GCA_029068555.1 Lachnospiraceae bacterium | reverse complement strand
TTATCCGAAAAAAGCTTTTCAAGCTTGGACATTTGCTTCTGTATATCCCTATCGGTTATTGCGTCTGCATTTTCATTCATCTCATTGTAGGATTTAACGAGCGATTTGATTTCTTTCGCAAGCCTTGTTTCAGAGCTGGCACCCGCTTTATATTTCCTCAGCCATTTCGCCGACTTCTTAAATGTGGCAATATTATCCTGAAGCTTTTCTATATCTTCATCCGCTTCCGTTATTTTCTTTAAGTATATATTTCTGTAAGAAAAATCATTTTTTGAAATTTTATCCAGCAACTCCGTCTGTGTAAGCTCAACAGCCATATTACATACCTCCCATACCAATATCCACGTTACCTCTTATATATTTATATCGGCAGAAATGTAACAAGTTTACAGTATTATTTTAAAAGAATTATAACTATTCAGTACCCTCATAGTTACAGACATCAGGCCATGCAAAACTGCTTTCTGGTATCAAGGCCATATGACATGGCTTGATGTATCTGTGTCGCTATGGTTTTACATATTTTGCAGTATTGTCCAGACACGCTCTAAGGAACTGTCACAAACAAAAACCATACAAAGCATCTCACCTTGTATGGTTTCGTATTGATTTCCTTATAATCTCTTTAAAAGTTCTTCCCTTGCCTCCTCATATCCAGGCTTTCCAAGAAGTGCAAACATATTCTTTTTATAGCTCTCCACACCAGGCTGGTTAAATGGATTAACACCAAGCAGATATCCGCTCAGACCGCATGCAAACTCAAAGAAATAGAACAACTCGCCAAGATAGAATTCACTCACTTCGGGCATATTTACCATAAGATTAGGAACCTGTCCATCTGTATGGGCAAGCACAGTTCCGTTCATGGCACTCTTATTTACAAAGTCAACAGTCTTTCCAGCAAGATAATTTAAACCGTCAAGATCAACAGGCTCTGTACCAATGGTAATTTCTTCTCTTGCCTTCTCAATGTTCAGAACAGTCTCGAACATCACTCTCGAACCATCCTGAATAAACTGTCCCATAGAATGGAGATCTGTTGTCAAATCAACGCTTGCCGGGAACAATCCCTTCTGATCCTTGCCCTCTGATTCGCCGAAAAGCTGTTTCCACCACTCAGATACATAATGTGCACTCGGCTCATAGTTACAGAGAATTTCAACTGCCTTTCCCTTTCTCAGGAGGATATTTCTGACAGCCGCATACTTCATGGCATCATTTTCCTCAAAAGGAAGCTCCAGCGCACGCTTTCTTCCGCTTGCTGCGCCCTCCATCAATTTATCAATATCAGCGCCGCTCACTGCGATTGGAAGCAGACCAACTGCTGTCAGCACTGAGAAACGACCACCCACGTCATCGGGAACCACAAATGTTTCATACCCTTCCTCCGTAGCCAGGTTCTTAAGCGATCCCTTCGCCTTATCCGTTGTCGCATAAATTCTCTTTGCCGCGCCTTCCTTGCCGTATTTCTTCTCCATCATTTCCCTAAATACACGTAATGCAATCGCTGGCTCCGTCGTTGTTCCAGACTTGCTTATCATATTGATAGAAAAATCCCTGTCTCCGATTACATCCGCTAAATGCTTAATATAAGTAGAGCTGATTGAATTACCCACAAAATAAATTTCCGGCGTTTTTCTAATACTCTTGTCCACCATGTTATAAAATCCATGACGCAAAAACTCGATTGCCGCCCTTGCTCCCAAATAAGAACCGCCGATACCGATAACGAGAAGTACCTCACTGTCGCCTTGTATCTTCTTTGCCGCCTCCTTGATTCTCGCAAATTCATCCTTGTCATAATCTACTGGCAAATCAATCCATCCCAAAAAATCATTACCTGCACCCGTTTTATTCACAAGTACATCCTTTGCATCAAGTGTCAGCTTTTTCATGTATTCAACTTCATGCTCGCTAATAAACTGTGCTGCCTTTGAATAGTCAAATGTTACCTTACTCATCTGCATTCTCCTTTACTTTAAACAATTGATACTTACTATTCCATCATTTCCAGACCATTCAAATATATACAAATTCACACAATTTCTATTATTGCAAAAAATTAAAATTGTACAAATTTTATATAATAAACGCCCTACATTCTATATTTTAGCAAAAATTTCCACATAAATCAATTGTTGCATGAAATTAAATAAATTATGCCTTATTTCCTATAATCGTGCGCAGCAGTTCCTCAAGCTCGTGTGCCTCCTCCTGCGAAAAGAGTGGTACTTTCTTTTCCGGCTGCTCGTCGACAGCGGGTTCCTCCTCCTCTTTTCTCCGCTCGGCCTTGGCGTTTTTCTCCTGAGCCAACTCCCACAGAAGCTTTTCTTTTTCCACAATGCCATGTTCCAGTCTCTGCGCAATCGTATTTTCCAGATAATCCGTTAAATTTGTCTTGAGCATTTTTCTGCGATTAGGCATGTCCACAATAGACATAGTGCTCAGGTACAGATAAATGCCAAACAGACTGATAATATAAAAAGGCAGCAAATCAACAAACCTACTTCCTTCGACAATCCCTGTAAATACACCAAAACCCGCAACAAAAACCCCCGCCAGCATCAACTGTCCCGACAGATGCTTCATAAAGTTAATGCTCATCCCCATCACGCGGATACGATTAATATACTTATCCACAAACACAGGAATGTTAGCCACACCGCCATTTAGCTTATAGCAATTGATAAAACGCTCCTTGCACTGTGTGAGCAGCTTATTTTCCGTACCAGAAAGTGTGTCTGCCTGCTGTATCATTCTTTGGTAAATCACTCCTATTGCTATCTGATACAATATTCCAATAGCCATAAGGACAAGTGTCAGTATCATAATTGTTGTTTCCTTCGTCATGGTAATCTCTCCCTCTCTGAAAATAAAATGCATTTTTCGCTTGCTGTGATATAAGTATAATCATTTCCAAAGATAACCACAAGATGTTTAGCGGAAGAATCGTTCGACAAATTCATGCAGTATCTATCCCTATTTTCCCTAATATATCCTCATTTTCTGAAATCCGACTATTTCCTTGTTCATTCTCCGCTACTCGCCGCGCGGCTCATATACTGTTTCAGCAACACATTTCCTCTGCATATAAGGACGAAATCAGGCAGGATAACCTCCGACCCGTGCGCCGCTTTAACAGCATACTTCCTCTGTATACGGCTGCACATAAAAAGCAGATACCTATCAGATATCTGCTCCCTGCTCTCTTAAAAACTCAACAATATCGCCAATCGTTTTGACTTTCTTTTCCAGCTCTTCATACGAAACCTCAATGCCATACTCTTCCTCAAGTGCCATGACCAGCTCAACCAGATCAATCGAATCTGCGCCAAGGTCATCCTTTAAGGTCAAGTCCTCTGTAAGCTCCACGCCTGTCGTATGCAGCTGTTCCTCAATAATTTCAAATAATCTTTCCATGAAAAATTCTCCTTTTATGACATAAAACCTATCAACTATTCAGAAGTATATTATCACAGTATCTATTTGTCAATATGTTTTCATATATTTTCCAAATCTAATAAATATTGGTAAACCTCGCGCTTGGAAATTCCCCTGTCCTTCGCCACTTTTTTCATTGCTTCTCTGTGCTCCATTCCCTCTGCTTCATATCGTTTCATATGTTCCTCTATCGGCGTATCCTGCCAGCTCTGCTGCTGCTCCCTTTTCAATTCGGCAAGACTCCTTCCCTCAACCACAAGCACATATTCGCCTCTGGGTTCCTCGTGCTTATAGATCATGCGGGCATCCTGAATTGTGGTAGGCCTTATCTCCTCAAACTTCTTAGTCAGCTCCCTGCAAAGCGTCAGCTTCCGATTGCCCAAAGTCTCATACAGTTCATCAAGTGTCCGAAGCAGATGATGCGGTGCCTCATATAGTATGATTGTCCGCGACTCTTTTTTTAGATCCTCCAAAATATTCCTTTTCTGTTTCTTATCAGACGGCAAAAAGCCTTCAAAACAAAAGCGTCTTGTAGATAGTCCTGATAACGTTAGTGCTGTAATGCACGCTGCCGCTCCCGGAAGTGAAGTCACCACAATTCCAGCATCATGACACATGTTCACAAGCACCTCTCCTGGGTCAGAAATGGCGGGCGTCCCCGCATCCGTTATCAATGCCACATTTTTCCCCTGATTCATCTGTCCTATCAACACGACTGCCTTCTCAACCTTATTATATTCATGATAACTCGTCATAGGTGTGTGAATATCAAAATGGTTCAACAGCTTAATACTGTTTCTGGTATCCTCTGCCGCTATCACATCAACCATCTGGAGTGTCTCTACCACCCTCGGTGTCATATCCCCCAGATTACCTATCGGGGTTGCACACAAATACAATTTTCCTGTCATTTGCCACACCACCATATTCTTAAAACAAAAATTTAAAAACCATATACGTCACAAACCTCATCCGCATAGACATTTGGTTCCTTAAACACAATCAAAGGCTTCTCGACCGTCATACGCGGTCTTCCTCCCCTGCATCCCTCAATAAGTACCATATTAGGCTCCTTGTCAACATAAGGATAAACTAACCGCATACGCTTCGGTTCGAGCTTATATGTAGTCATCACAGTGATAATCTCAGCCAGACGAAACGGGCGGTGAACCATAAAGAAGCTTCCTCCCGTCTTCAAAAGTCTGGCTGCATTTCTGACCACATCCTCCAGCGTACACAAAATCTCATGCCGCGCTATCGCTTTGGGCGCGTCAGGGTTGGCAATCCCATGCCGGCCAATCATATAGGGCGGATTACATGTCACTACATCAAAAGAAGCGGCGTGAAAAATCTTATCTGCCTCCTTTATATCCCCCCTCACTATATCAATCCTGCCTGCAAGATTGTTGAGCTGTACACTGCGCCTTGCCATGTCCGCACTCTCCTCCTGTATCTCAAGCGCGCTGATATGTGATGCCTGCGTCTTAGCCGCAAGTAGTAACGGAATAATCCCAGTTCCGGTTCCCATATCAAGCACATCTGCATCCGGCTTTACCCGCACGAAACCGCTAAGTAGAACTGCATCCATGCCAAAGCAGAATTTCTCAGAATTCTGGATAATTTTATATCCATTTCTCTGCAAATCATCAATGCGCTCATTTTCCCTTAACTGCACTTCCATATCAGTTGTCCTCAAGCTTTGATTTCGCGTCATGCTTCTCCTGCTTTTCAAGTTTTTCCAGCTCTTTTAGCTCTCTAAGTTCCTCATCGCTCATATTATCATTTTTATCCCTTCTATGACGTCTCTTAAATCGCAGCTGCTCCACCTTATACTCGTGAATCTCCTTCTCGTCATCCACCTCTACAATGACCTTGACCAGCTGTCGAAGCACATTTACACTGTGCACCTCCCCTTTTAATCCATCATCCGCCGTAACAAAATCGCCCACGTTCGGAAGCTTTCTGTTGAGGTACTCATACGTCTCCTCCTCATGCTTTAAACAACACATCAGGCGTCCACATACACCTGAAATTTTTGTCGGGTTCAATGATAAATTCTGTTCCTTCGCCATCTTAATCGAAACAGGAACAAACTCCGACAGGTGGGAATGACAGCAGAGTGGTCTGCCACAGATACCGATACCACCCAGTATCTTCGTCTCGTCGCGCACCCCTATCTGACGCAGCTCGATCCTCGTCTTAAACACAGATGCCAGATCCTTCACCAGTTCCCGGAAGTCAATTCGCCCGTCCGCTGTAAAATAAAACAATACCTTATTATTGTCAAACGTATATTCTGCATCAATCAGCTTCATCTCCAGATTATGCTTTTTTATTTTCTCCAGACAAATTTTAAAAGCTTCTTTTTCTTTCTGCTTGTTTGCCGCCTCCTGCTCCATGTCGCGCTTCGTCGCAATCCTAAGCACAGGTTTTAACGGCTGGACAACCTTGTCCTCCTCTACCTCTTTCGGATCTCCCACAACAGTACCATATTCAATACCGCGCGCAGTCTCAACGATCACATGGTCACCGCGCTTTATCTCAAAATTCACCGGGTCAAAAAAATAAATCTTTCCCGCTGTTCGAAATCTCACACCAATTACTTTTACCATATCTATCTACCTCACTTTTATTTTTTCATTCTCCCGTCTTCATGTCAAGAAGCATCAATTCCATTGTAAGATCAAAATTCACATTGGCACTGATTCTACTCCTCGCCCTGTCTATGGAGTGAATAATTTTCTCAATTCCCTCGTAACTGTAACGCCTTGCCGCTGCGGCAATGTCAGACAGTTCTTCTTTAAAAATAATAAAGTGTTTATCCCCGTCTGATCCACACGCTTTATATAATAACACATCCCTAAGCCAGATAAAACATAAATCAAGATAATCGTTCGTGTCAAATTTTTCCTCAGATATTTTCTTTATTTCAGCAGCAATCTGGTTAATCTCCATGTCCCAAATATTTTTCATCACACCGATTACAGACGACTTCATATGGTCAAACATCTCATTAGAAGCAAGCTCCAACGCACGCCCGACATTACCCCTGGCAAATGAGGCACAAATGGAAGCCCTGTAATCTGGTATCTCAGCCTTTTGCATCAAATATTTTTTAATCAGGTCTTCTGAAACCGGCTTCGTATTTAAGACCACACACCGGCTTAGAATCGTCTGAAGCATCGCCTCGACTCTCGTGGCAAGCAGCAGGATGACGGCATACACCGGCGGCTCCTCCAGTGTCTTTAACAGCGCATTCTGCGCCTGCATATTCATCTTCTCAGCCTCATCTATAATATATATCTTGTATACCCCGCTATATGGCTTGATACCTATATCTCCGTTCACCTGCTGGCGGATATTATCCACTGATATCACATTCGGTTTGTCATGCTCCACATAAATAATATCCGGATGGTTCCCATTAATCGCCTGCCTGCATGAACGACAATGATTACAAGGCTTCATTCTGACATATGTGTCATTTTCTTCTGACTCTACACTGCCCACACCTGCACCAAAATCAAACAAGGTAGCCTGCTGCTCTGCTTCCTTATCGCATTCGCACTGAAGCGCTCTCGCAAAAATATCTGCAATCATGCGCTTTCCTGACAATTTTTCTCCTTGTATCAGATACGCATGCGATATCTTATTGTGCTTAATGGCATTCTGAAGATTTTCTGTAAGCTGTGTCAGCCCCACCACGTTATTCCATGTCGCATATTCCATTCCTGCATTTGTCCCCTTCAGGTATTTGTGGACACATTGTCCCAGTTGTCAGCTCCGTCTGCATCAATCAGCCAGTTTAATCCACAATGACGCTCGTACACTACATCAGGACTCAACCCTGCTGGTGCTTCATTTCCATGAATACGCTCATCCACACACGCCCAATTATAGCGAAATATCAAATCCGCCTCATCCAATATCTCATCAATGCTCCGCAGTTTCGTTTTCATCATAAACGCTTCTATTCCATCACAATCCGCAACCGCATTGATTGCGAAATCACAGTCGCACTCTTTGTCCGGAAAAGCAAGCTCCTCCACAATGCCAAGTGCCCACAGAAGCACCCAATAAGCCTCATATTTCCATGTCATATTGACAAACTCCTGGTTGGTGCACTTTTCCCTAAGTACTCTCTTTTCTTTATGCGTAAGAAAACCTTCCACGCCAAACTCTGCAATCTTATCGCCAAAAAATTTCCGGCTCTCTTTCAGATTTCCATCTTCACTAACGGCATCACATGACACCTGAATCGCAAACAAACATGCCACTGCCCGCTGCGCAATCTCCTCAGCTGTCCGTATCCTGACCGCACTGGCTGTCTCAATCACAGGAAGATGTTGGATATAAGGGACATTATGTAGTTTCAATTTCTCTATTGAACGCTCTTTGCGCATCTGCGCTTCCCTGGCATCATTCAAATTGCTATTTTTCATATGAATCCCCCCATTATACAATTTCGGTGACTTCAGCAGACATCTCCACCTTCTATTTGCGCCAGTACCGCGTTGTCATCAGTCAGCAAAGCCACCACATGTTTCCTTCCCACACCTTGTCCTGATACCAGGCACTACTTTTCACCATTATTTGCGCAACGCTCTAGAGTGTGTTTGAAAAATGCTTTCTGCCAAATGTGCGTAACAATTTGTGGGAGATTTGTGCCAAATGAAGGAGACATAGCGGGCTATGTAACCTGAATTTGGTGCAAATATCACGCAAAGTGGTGAATACGACGCATACGCGTCGTTATATAGATGGCAGGAATGATTTTTCAAACACGCTCTAGAGCGTGTTTGAAAAATGCTTTCTGCCAGATGTGCGTCACAATTTGTGGGAGATTTGTGCCAAATGAAGGAGGCATAGCGGGCTATGTTGACTGAATTTGGTGCAAATATCACGCAAAGTGGTGAATACGACGCATACGCGTCGTTATATAGGTGGCAGGAATGATTTTTCAAACACGCTCTAGTACAGTGAAAATTAAGTTTTGGATAGTTTGGCGCAGAATATTTTTCTGAGCGTGCTGCTTCACAAACGCAGGCGTAGCGGTGGCTACGTCGAGGCTTGGGGAGTAGTGCTATCAGGAAAATAGGCAAGTCAAACTGCCAATTACTTAATATTCATTGTACTAGATGTACGTCACAGTTTGTGGGAACTATGACACTCCTTCATTATGCAAAGATATCAAGCAAGAGTCCCCGTATCTCATCGACCTTTGCAAGTATCGCAATCTTGTCACATTCCTCATTCACAAGCTCCTGCGCAAGTTCGTCAAGTTTTTCATCCACGAGCCTGATAATACCATAAACCCTGTGACGCCCACGCCTGTCCAAAAAATTCTCTCTTGAAAATTTATGGGAACGATTGACAATCTCATTCATAAATTCCTTGATTAAGGTACGGTATCTTCTCATGTCGCGCACATCCATACGCTTGACAATTTTATCACCCTGCATCACGATTTCTTCCATCATGAGATTCAACCGCTCTGCAAGCCCCGCCTCCTCGATATTGCTTGCCAGCATAAACTTAAATGTATCATCTGTCTGCTGTACAGTCTGCGTCTGCTGTATTGGTGCTGCCTGCTGTACCTCATTCACCTTAAAATCCATCTATATACCCCCATAAAGCAATACTGTTCACACGAACTCCCATTCCGCCCGCTTCAGCGGACTCACAAATCAAGATGGTGAAATTTTTCATTTCACACGAACCTCCATGCATTAGTCAAATTCCAGCCAATTCATGCCTTTGTACAGGAAGTTCAGATATGATATACTAGAGCATGTTTGAAAAGTCATTCCTACCACCTACATAACGACGCATACGCGTCGTATTCACCACTTTGTGTGATATTTGCACCAAATTCAGGTTACATAGCCCGCTATGCGCCCTTCATTTGGCACAAATCTCCCACAAATTGTGACGCACATCTGGCAGAAAGCATTTTTCAAACACACTCTAGAGCGCAATATATTGCGACATTTAACCGACAAAGTATTGAAATTATGAAACATGCTGCATATCGCTCTTTAAACCTCTACAACACGAATCATATTCGTATTTCCAGCAACTCCCAATGGTACTCCTGCAGTTAATACAACTCTATCGCCACTGTGAATCAGTCCAGCGTCAACACTTGCCTTTACTGCCGCCTGAAATAGTTTTTCCGTATCATCCTCTTTTTCTATCAACAATGGACAAACGCCAAACATCAACGCCATCTGGCGATATACCATGTCATCCACGGCACATCCTATCACCATGCATCCCGGCTGATACTTTGATATCATTCCAGCAGTAAATCCTGACATCGTTACCGTAATAATCGCCTTTGCATCTAAATCCATTGCAGTTGTGCAGCATGCATGGCATATGGCAGTTGTAACATCTGCATCATCTTCCCAGCGCTGACTTCTCTTTCTAAGTCTGGATTCATAACAGATATCCTCCTCAGTCCGCTCCGCAATCCTGCCCATAGTCTTAACTGCCTCGATTGGATAGGCACCGGCAGCACTCTCACCGCTGAGCATAATTGCAGATGTTCCGTCAAAAATCGCATTTGCCACATCTGTCGTCTCTGCCCGTGTCGGTCTTGGGTTCTTTATCATGGACTCAAGCATCTGCGTCGCTGTAATTACAATTTTCCCAAGGCGCAATGCCTTTTTAATCATCTTCTTCTGGAGAATCGGCACATCCTCCATAGGTATCTCGACACCCATATCCCCTCTGGCCACCATAATGCCGTCAGAAACTTCCAAAATCTCATCCAAATTATCAATTCCCTGCATGTTTTCTATCTTGGATATAATCTTCATCCTTCCATGATTTTCTTCAATAATTTTTCTGACAGCCCTCACATCATCTGCACACCTGACAAATGATGCCGCTATATAGTCATATCCCATCTTGACACCAAAAATGATATCATCCCTGTCAACATCACTAATATATGGCATGGACAGAACTGCTCCTGGCACATTAATTCCCTTATGATTTGACACATAGCCGCCATTGATAACTTCACAGACAATATCTGTGCCCTCTATCGCTTTAATTGTAAGTTCTATTAAACCATCGTCTATTAGAATATTTTTTCCAATCTCAACATCATTTTTTAAGTTCTTATATGTTATGGAAGCCCTCTCTGCATTTCCCAATATCTCATCCGTCGTAAGCCGAAAAATAGCACCTGCCTCAAGAAATGCCTTTCCATCCTCAAAATCTCTCAATCTGATCTCAGGTCCCTTAGTGTCCTGCATTGTAGCAAGCGGCAATCCTAACTCCTTTGCTGCTTTTTTTGCCCTTCCAAGTTTCATTTCATGCTCTGCATGGTCACCATGTGAAAAATTAAATCTGGCCACATTCATTCCAGCAAGGAGCAGCTCCTTTAACTTTTCTTCGCTCTGTGAAACAGGTCCGATTGTACAAATTATTTTGGTCTTTCTCATAAAATACGTTTCCTTTCCAATGCATAATCCCTAAAAATTTGACACTGTGTAATATTTCTGTTTATGGTGAATCCGGCCTCTGTGTATATGAAGCGTCTCCATCAAAGAACAGTACTTATCTGCCGATGTCACTATCCATGCCTCCCTGCACATAGGTGGAATAACTGTAAGCGGCCACATATGCTTAACGATAATATCTTCCTGCCGCGCTGTTAAACGATATTCTTTTTTGGCATTCTGTAATGAACGCGCAGGATGAAAAAAGCCATGGAGCTTATGCGGTGCTGCCTGATCGCTTTTGTGCCAGTCATATAGAAAATAATCGTGAAGCAGTGCACCTCTGACCAAATCTCTTGTATTACACCTTATCCGAAGTTTATTCCTGATATACAAACTCGTTTTTGCTACATTAATACAGTGCTCATTCACTGACATATTTCCATGTTGTATATGCGCTTTGGTACTTTTAAAGTTCTGTGAATCCAGTATATCCTTTGCATACTTTTTCAATTCATTTTCATACATATGCTTTCTCCTAATAAATCTTTATAGCATTCCCTATATTACATAAATACATTCATTCTTTAAAGCAGGTTTTAAAAATGCTTTCTGCCAGATGTGTGTCACAAAAATTACAATTATCCTCAACAGTTACCATTCTATCATATATTCACACAATAAAAAAGGCTCTTACTAAAATTTTGTGTAATTGAGTAGAGGTTTAGTTACTGTTCACACCTACACCAAAGTAGTGGGAATCGTGCGCCAAAATGCTTGCCTTTTAGCATTTTGTGTGCA
>JAIECJ010000201.1 GCA_029068555.1 Lachnospiraceae bacterium | reverse complement strand
AACAAATAATCGTTACAATTCACACCAACCCCAGTTTTCATCAGCTTATATGTTATTGTGGTGTGAATTATAACAGATTTTGCACACAAAATGCTAAAAGGCAAGCATTTTGGCGCATGATTCCCACCACTTTGGTGTGGGTGTGATCAGTAACAAATAATCTACAAAAAAGAGTATAAAAACAGCAAAACCATTGGACAAAATAGATAAATAGATGTATAATTTTAATAGTTATTTTATTTGTTTATTTGCCCTAAGCACAAAAGTTGTGAAACACTTTTAATATTGTACCATGCCTTGATTTTATGGTATTGAGAGAATGTACCAGTAATCATGGTAAAGCGTGCTGAATACTTCCTCAGTCTGCAAAGGGCTAAAGTCTTTGCAGATGCCGAAATAGACAGTGTTATTTACCATGGATTACATTTGTTCCGTACACTGGTGTACAGAACAATTCATATCCTATGCGCAAAAAATAAGCAAATATATGCTACAAAACCAAAAGCAAGGAGAACGAGTACTATGTTAAAAAAACTAAACAATCTACAAATCAGAGACCGGCTCACCAGGGCTTTCATCACAGTCGCATGCATGCTGACGTTCGTCTCGGCCGTCATACTAATTACAATGATTGTTATGTCGCGGATTTACGCTGCAACTGTTGTTGACTATGGCTTTGCACAGGGCGATATCGGAAGGGCTATGGCACAGTTTGCAGACACCCGCTCAGCGATGCGCGGTATCATTGGTTATGATGATCAGGATGCCATTGATACACTGCTTGCTAACCGTGATACTTATAAAGAGAACTTCACAACGGAATTTAACAGCCTTGAATCTGCCATGGTCACGGCAGAGAACAAGAAATTATACAGCGACCTGAAGACAAAGCTGGCAGATTACTGGGAGCTTGAAGAGGAAATCATTAAACAGGGCGCCACGACCGATATTGAGCAGTGCAAGCTGGCACAGGACAAAGCGTTAGGCGAACTTGCCCCCATGTACAATGAAATCTACGATGAGCTGACGCAGATTATGGATATCAAAGTAGAAAAAGGGCAGGAAGTGTCCAGTCTGCTCACCATGATTATTATTGGTCTTACTGTCGTTATTATTGTTATCATTATTATATCCATTATCTTTGCACTTTCACTTGGAAAAGGTATTGCAAACAGCATAGCAGAACCGTTGGATCAGATCCGGGATCGTCTGGACATTTTTGCAAAGGGTGATCTCACATCACCATTCCCAGTCGTTGAGACCAAGGATGAGCTTGCCGATATGGTTTCTGTTACAACCTCGATGGCCTCCACGCTTCAGTTTATTATCAGTGATGTAGGAAATATTTTGAACGCAATGGCATCTGCTGACTTTACTGTCAGAAGCAATGACAAATCTAAATATATGGGCGACTTTGAGATGATGCTGACCTCTATGGAACAGCTGAAAAGGCAAATGGTCGAGACACTGCAGTCTGTCAGTGAGGCATCCGCGCAGGTAAACGCTGGTGCAAGCAATCTGGCTGACGCAGCGCAGAACCTCGCAGAAGGTGCAACGGATCAGGCCGGCGCTGTCGAGGAAATGCAGGCAACTATCACGACCATTTCTGACGACATCAGGTCTACTGCAAACCAGGCAGGCGATTCCTACAATCAGGCACGCACATATGCCGATGAGGCAGAGCGCAGCCACAGGGAAATGCAGGCAATGATGGATGCAATGTCCCGCATCAATGATGCCTCACAGCAGGTTGGAAACATCATATCCGAGATTGAAGACATCGCTTCACAGACAAATCTGCTCTCCTTAAACGCTTCTATCGAGGCGGCGAGAGCTGGTGAAGCCGGAAGGGGATTTGCAGTCGTTGCAGATCAGATTCGTCAGCTTGCTGAACAAAGTGCGAACTCCGCAGCGGAGACCCGAACCTTAATCGAGACTTCCCTAAGTGCAATCGCTGACGGAAGCAAAACAGTAGATATTGTAAACGCATCCATTGACCGTGTTCTGGAAGGCATTGAGATTATTGCAAAATCCTCCAGATCCATCAGCGAAATGGCAAGCGAGCAGGCTGAAGCAATGAGGCAGACCGAGCTCGGTGTCAACCAGATATCCGAAGTTGTACAGTCCAACTCCGCTACCGCCCAGGAAGCTTCTGCTACAAGTGAAGAGCTGTCCGCACAGGCAACTACTCTGGATTCCCTGATCAGCAAATTCCAGCTGCCAACGATGTAAAAAGCATATAAATACATATACACCAAAAGCCGATGCATGTGCATCGGCTTTTTTATCTCGATTTTACATATTGTTTGTCTCAATCTCGTCAAGCAGCAATCCTTTATACATCCCGCCAAGTTCACGCAGCCCCTTCGCAATAAGTCCGGCATACATGACAGCTCCCTCATATCGCAAATGCGTATTATCGCTCTTGCCCTCTGGATAATTTCTGTACAGATTCCTGTCAAAATACATATACCATTTCCGACTGCCTGGCTCACCTGCCTTTTTCAGCTCACAGCGGCTCATACTGTACAAGTCGACCAATGCTACATGATTCTTTTCCGCTGTCTGCTTCATTGCAGCCACATAATCAGAATGCGCTCCCATACCAAGATGCTTCTCATCCACAAAACATCTGCGCTCCAAAGGTGTAATCAAAACAGGACAGGCATTATGTTTTCTTGCTACATTGATATAGGTCTCAAGATTTTCCATATAGGTCGAAAAAGGTTCCGTGTAACGGGCTGGATCCTCACTTTTCTCATCATTATGCCCAAACTGGATAAATAGAAAATCTCCTTCGCCAATCTGAGCATCAATTACGGCAAGTCTGCCTTCCTCCAAAAAACTTTTGGTACTCCTGCCGTTTTTAGCGTGATTACAGACTGTCACTCCCTCTCTTACATATAAGGGAAATACCTGACCAATACCTGTCTGAGGATATGTTGTGATGTCGTTTGACTGCACTGTAGAGTCAGCTGCCCAAAAAATTCTAACTGCGTTACTTTCCATAATCATCCTCCATTCTTGCCGAAGCCTGCGAGTTGGATACCCTTCTTTATAAAAAAGAGAAACTCTCGTTTCTCTTTTTTGCTTTTTTCTATTCTTTAACTGCTCCGATGTTCACACCTTTTACGAAATACTTCTGCAGGAACGGGTACAGTATCATGAAAGGAAGAACCGCCGCGATAATACCCGCATTGTACAGCGTACTCTGCGATACCTTATATCCCGAAATCGGGGTATCACCGTCCATAATCATGTTTCTCAGCTTATACTGGAAGTTAACCTGCAGCGGGTCGGTAATGTAAATCTTTACCGTTGAGTAGTCATTCCACACTGCAACGGAGAACATCAATCCGATGGAAGCAAGCGCCGCCTTGGAAAGCGGAAGCACAATCTTGAAGAAAATACCCATTGGCGAACATCCGTCAATCTTTGCTGCCTCATACAGCGAACCCGGGATGCCCTCAAAGAAGTTTCGCATCAATACCAGATTGTACACATTCATACCGTGTTTTACAACGAGAATCCACCAATTGTTTACCAGTCCCAGCCGTCTCATAACCAGGTACTCCGGAATCATGCCGCCTGAGAAAATCATGGTAAAGAGCAGTATGTACGCAAACAAATTGCGCCCCGGCATCTCAAACTGGACAAGCACATAACCGCCAAGTGTTGATAACACAAGACCAAGCAGGGTTCCGAGCAGGGTCGTCACTACAGAGATAATAAACGGACTGTACAACTGCTCTGTCCCAATAATCGTCCGATAACCATCCAATGTGAATGTATTGGGCCAAAGCTGGAACTGATACACGCCAACTTTGTTGAACGAGTCCACAACAACCTTCCAGATTGGAACAATAATAATCAGTCCAATCAGAATAAATACGATATAGTTCACTACGTCAAATACATGCAGCTTATCGCTAGGCTTTTTGCTAACCATTTCTTTTGCCATATCCACACCTCCTATACAATACCGCGTCCGCGGACTTTCTTGCTCACATGGTTACATACCAGCACAAGAACGCAGCCAACAAGAGAGCGGAACAGACCTACTGCTGTCGAATAACCATAATTTGGCAATGCAATTGCAAAAGTCTGGCGGTAAATATATGTAGCGATAACGTCAGATACCTCAAACACTGCATTATTATAAAGCACGAATACAGACTCAAACAGATTCATAACCTTTGCAAGATTCAGAATCAATACGGTGATAATCGTATTGGACAGCGCCGGCAGTGTCACGAAACGAATCTTCTGCATACGAGTCGCACCGTCAATATCAGCAGCCTCATACAGCTCCGGATTAATACCGGACAATGTTGCGAGATAGATAATCGTTCCCCAGCCAGTCTCTTTCCAAACCTGGATAAACCAGTAAATCGGACGCCACCAAGCCGTACTTGCCAAGAAGTAAATATTCTTATCAGCCTCCCCCAAAATGCCCCAGTCTCTCAAGATACCGTTTACTGTACCCGTGCTGGACGGAGACAGAAGCAAGCTGAAGATAGACGCCACTACTGCCCAAGACATAAAGTGCGGCAGATAGATAAGTGTCTGCAGTGTTTTCTTCGCAAACAGATTTTTCATTTCATTGAGGAAAATAGATACCACAACAGCCGAAATATTCGTCAAAAGCAGATTTGCAATACTCAGCTCCAGTGTGTTCCAGAATGCCGTCCAAAACGCCTGTGTGGAAAACATCTTGGTAAAATGTGCCAGACCGACAAATGTTTTTGGTCCTACCGGTTTATAGTCATAAAATGCATAACGAACACCAAGCATCGGCCAGTAATGCATAATAAGCAAAAATATCAGAACCGGCAAAAACATAATGTAGTATCCCCTGTTATTCCATATCCGGAGTCCGAGCGGTTTCTCACGGACTTCTATGCCACTGGAGGTTACGACTTTTTTCTTACTCATACCGTTCTCTTCCTTTCTTTATATCACTTTTCCGTGACCGGATAGAACGGCCACTGATAATTTACGCTTCTGCCCTTTCAGACAGAAGCGTAAAACCCTTTCCTGTAAAGTCTGTTGTAAAATGCAGCGGATAGTATTACTGATTCAGCTCTGCCAAGCACTGGTCAATAATCGGTCCAACTGTGTCAATGTATGTCTGCATTGCTGCATCCACATCACCATTCTTTGTTACAACTTCAGTAATACATGCCATCTTTGCATCAAAAATTGTACCAGACTCATTTGTAAATGTCTCAGATACCGGTGTACCAGGTGCATCCACGCAGTTCTCTGTAAAGAACTTGTTACCAGCTGCCGCAAGCTCATCCTGATCATTAAAGCCATTTGTCAACGGTGAGATAGCGAGTGCCGGGTCAATATAATTCTTCTTCCATACTGTGTTCGGGTCATTTGGTGACGGTTTTAAGTGGAACTCGCCTTCAGCATATGAGTAATCTTTTGCGTTTTCTGTTCCAGGATTGGTTGTAAAATCCTCTGCCTTCGTAGACCAGTGAACATCCTCTGCACCATATACCCATAATGTCTGTACAACATCGCCATCTAACATTGTATCCAGCAGGGCATCAAACACTGCCTGATTGTGTACTGGATCACCCTGGTCAATGATAACCCATACTGGCGCTTCTCTGTTAAGATATCCGCCAAATGTATCCTGAATTTCCTTAATAGGCGGAAGCTGTACAAGCTCCTCATCCACTTCATACTTGATCAAATTGTCTGTAAGTGTTCTATACCAAGTACCTGCCCAATACGTGAACACACCGGAAGAACCTTTCTGGTCGTTAGAGAACCATTTCTCACGCGCAATCTTTGTCGATGCGGTCAGCGTCTCCGGATCAATCGCACCATCATTGTAAGCCTGCTGCATTCTCAGGAGAGCCTCCTTTGTAGCATCCTCCTGGAATCCGTCTACCCATGAGCCGTCTTCTTTCTGATAAAGCGCCGGGAATGCACCCTGCCAAAATTCAGGCAGATAGTTAATCCATGGAGCCTCGGTTCCGATGAAACCTGCCGCTACAACACCGTATGTATCACCGTCAACGCCGTTTCCATCTGGATCACCGTCATGGAATGCCTTCAGCATATTATAATAGTCGTCATAAGTCTTAACATCATCTATATTGATGCCCACTGCGTCAAGCCATGCCTTTTTAACATATGTAACGCATCCATTACCGTAAGCAGGTGCAAAAGCATACAGATGGCCTTCCGCATCCTTCATATTCTCATTGATGGCTGGAAGCGTAATTCTGGACTGGAATTCTGCGTTTGCATAAGCGTCTGCCATATCCCACAGAAGTCCTGTCGGTGCATACTGCTTAAACATCTCGGCACTCATAATCATTGCATCCGGATAATCCTGGCTTGCAAAGAGACGTCCAACGGCATCTGTATAGCCTGAGTGGTCAAGCTGTTGGATTGTCAGATCAATTCCGACTGCTTCTTCCCACTGCTTCTCAAAATCTGCCTGACCATTATCTACAGAAGCAGTCAGCGTACCATTTACAACAACTGTCAATCCATCCTTAAGTACTTCATGGTAGTCCGGTTTCTCACCAGATGCAGTATCACCTGAAGCATCATTGGATGCTGCTGTGTCATTGTTGGACGCTGCTGCGTCATTCGAATCAGAAGACGCCGCATTGCTATCTGTTGATGCATTGTTTGAAGATGAACTAGCTGAGTCATCCCCGCCGCATGCAACTAAGGAAAATACCATAGTTGATGCCAAAAGTAAAGATAATGCTTTCTTTTTCATTTCTACTTGCCTCCCTATATAATTTAAATTTTATCCGGAGCTGTCACTTTCTGGCTGTTTTCAGTGGCATTCCCCCGTCTGAACATTACTCTAACATTGTAAGCCTTTACATTCAAGCGACAATTTTTGAGACAACGTACATATTTTGACTGCAATAATCTGAATCATGCGAAAAATGGGCGTTATGAAAGCAGTTACATATTGTATTTTTTTTATAAAGCTGATAAAATAATACTAAAATAACATTAAATTTTTAAATAAATAACTTATAAAAAAGAAATATTA
>JAIECJ010000200.1 GCA_029068555.1 Lachnospiraceae bacterium | reverse complement strand
ATCACGCAAAGTGGTGAATACGACGCATACGCGTCGTTATATAGATGGCAGGAATGATTTTTCAAACACGCTCTAGCCTTATATGCGGTTTCTGTTCGTCGGACCAGAGATTTGCCTAGCTTCCTTCAGATTCCACCTCGCGATGAACACCCTTGCTGTTCAGCTATACACTTCCCACTACCTGGGCATGTTCGGGACTCACACCTGCTAGAGCGCGCCCATGGCGCGCAAACCAAAAAGCTGTGACATTTTATATGCCACAGCTTAAAGAAGCTCCTTATTATACATTTCAATTTCTGCAACCTAATCCTTTCTCCTTCCCGCCGATAACGCTGTAAATTCTCCATAAAAAGCAATTAAGATTTCTCCCAAATGCCCAGTCATCCCTCTATCTCATTTTTAAATACAGGATTGAATTTATATCCTTCTCCCCTGATAGTCAATATATATTGGGGACACTTACTGTCATCACCTATCTTTTTCCGCAACTTCCTGATTGTATGTATGATGCTCCATTCATTAAAATCGTATGGCTCATCCCATATCAGATTATATATCCTTTCCCTTGAAAATACCCACCCTGGTCTTTTTGCCAACAAATACAGTGTATCAAACTCATATGTGGTTAGATAAATTTCCTCATTACCCTTTTCTAATGTCTAGCATATCGGATTGATAATCAAATCGCCACGATACAATATATCATTGTCTAAAATACAATCCCGTATTTGATATTCCTTTGTTCTTTTTTTACATCGGATAAAATTCCACGTAAAATATATTCTTCTGAATTTTCAAAGGATAATATCAGAATTTTACCCACATATGCCACCTTCTTATCATACCTTTACAAGTTCTTTCACAACAGAATATATATCTGCATCTATTCCTAAAGACCGGGCTTTTATATCCATTGGCACTGATACTTCGCCCTTATTGATACAAATATATTCGGTGCTTCTGTTTCTTGCGGTCATCTGCCAAAAAGGATATTTGATAATTGCAGGTGTATTATAGCCAACGCCTAATTCTAAAAACAGAATTTTGCTTTTCTTATGTGTATCAAGAAACTTCTCATAGTAGCCGGCATGAATATCCCATCCCTCATCCTGCACAAAAGTAGAATCTGCCCGCAAGTTCATTGACATTGGTTTTCCACAAATCGGACATTTCGGTATCAGTTCTGTTGGAATACGCATATCCTTTTGTTCTTCTATCATACGTTTGACCTGCGCCTCATTCTCATATGTATATGGCTTGCATGGCGTCTGGCACTGGAAAAGCCCATAATCTCCCTGCGTATAAAATAATCGTTCTTTTGCAAACCCCGCTTTTTGAAAACAATGGTCTACATTTGTTGTCAACACAAAATAATCTTTTTCCTTTACCAGTTCATACAGATTTTCATAAACAGGTTTTGGTGCGTCCATATAGCGGTTAATGTAAATATATCGGCTCCAATATGCCCAATGTTCTTCCAAACTGTCAAAAGGATAAAAGCCACCCTCATACATATTGCGGAAATGGTATTTTTCAATGAAATCATTAAAATACTTCTGAAAGCGCTCTCCGCTGTAAGTAAATCCGGCAGAAGTGGAAAGCCCTGCTCCTGCACCGATCACAATTGTATCCGTATTCTCTATTTTTCCTCTTAGCTGCTCAATTTTCCCTGAGCAGGTTTTCATAGATTTCATAGTCATCATCCCGAAAGACATTAAATACCACCTCCATTTTACTTCCCGTTTTTTCCCTGTACTCTTTCACAGTCCTCACCGCAATCTCGGCTGCTTTCCTGTTTGGAAAATGGAATACTCCTGTAGAGATACAGCAAAATGCGATACTGCCACAGTCATTTTTCTCCGCAAGTTCCATACATGACCGATAACAGGACGTAAGCTGCCTGCAATGTTTGGGCGTAACTTCTTCCCAGCCAAAAGCTGTTTGGTTTACAATTGGTCCGACTGTGTGAAGCACATATTTGCATGGCAGATTGTAGCCCGATGTTATTTTTGCCCGTCCGGCAGGCTCAGGGAAACCTTGTTTTTCCATGATCTCTGCACATGCAAGCCGTAACTGTATTCCGGCAAATGTATGAATACAGTTATCTATACAGGTATGGTTCGGCTGGTAGCACCCTGTCATTGCGCTATTTGCCGCATTCACGATTGCATCTGCCTTAAGCCTTGTAATATCCCCCTGCCATAGATAAATACCTTTTTGTACTGGCTGTAAATCTGAAATCTTTACAATCCCTTTTTCTGAAATTTCTTCTCTTAGATATTCATCCTGCACTTTCAGAAACTCGTCAGAAACCCTCCCCGGCATACGCACGTTAAACAATGCACGCAACAGCGATTTCTGTTCCTGTATGCTCTTTGGTATTTCCATTGATTGATATTGCGGCTGTTCCTTTAACAAGCCTGATATGAGATAATTTCTTCTTTCATTCTGTTTCATTTGCTAACTCCCATCTGCCTTCGGCGGCACAAATCATTCATCAATGGGAAAAACGCCTTTTTACTGCCCCCACAGGGCACTTTTCATAACAGTTTCCACAATGTAGACAATGCTCCTGTATGATTTGATATGGCTTGCCGGACACAATACATTTCTGCGGACAATTCGTCATACACTTTCCGCAGCCGATACAGTCCTGTGAAATATCATACCCTTTTTCCGTTATATCAGCGTTTCCTATGACATATCTTTTACGAAAAATCGGGCTTACACCAAGGTTAAAATATTCAATTTCTGCGTTCTTGATGCAGAAAACAATACCGATTTCCCTTGTGTTGTCCGGATAAACATTTGATAAATAAGGCTGTTCTTCAAAAATGATGTCAATCCATTTTCTTTGCTCCATATCGGGCACTTTTTCAGCTTTTGCAGAAAGTCTTATCATCTCTTTATATTTTGTATATCCCAAAATCTGAACATTACCGTCTGACAGCAGTTCTTCGCAAAAGGCTTTCCCCCTCGCTGTAAAAAAATACATGGATTGCTGTTCATAATGAATTGCACTGACATTTCTTATCTGTGGTTTTCCGGATTTATCTACTGTCGCAAAATTCAACACTCCGACATATTGAAGTTTTTTTAAACAGGTTTGTGCATCCATAACTGATACCTCCAGATTTAACCGATAATCAAAAAACGGTTATCTTTTCTTGGTTTCATTTGCGGATAATTCCCATCATAATATCCCAATATCACAAAGCAGCGGGCTATATCGGTATCTGGAATACCCCACTCTTTCAATAATTCCTTTCCAGCTTCATTATCAAAAGTTTCTTCCCCTCTTGCAATGATGCAGGATGCTATCCCTAAATTTGCAGCCTCAAGCACCATATTTTCAGCACAGCAGAACGCATCAGGAATACTGTATAAAAAGTTCCTTGCCCCAAAAATAATGCATACCGCAGGCGCACCATAAAATCCACTTTTTATATCAGGATTATCAATAACACTTGGCTGTTCAGAGGAAACATACCCGCCTGCAAGTTTACCGCGGTCAAAACATTTCATGTTAAGCCTGCCGATTTTATCCGTTAATTCTTTGTTATGGACAGCAACAATCCTTGCCCTCTGCCCGCCTCCTGCGTTTGGTGCATATAATCCTGCCTCAATGATTTTTTCTAAATCTTCCCTGCAAATCTGCTTATCCTGATATTTACGGATAGACCTGCGTTCTTTCATTACATCTAAAATGTCCATATAAATTCTCCATTCTTGCCTTACACCGCGAATTTGGGCGCAAGCACAAATTTGCCGTGTAAAATCTTTGATTTTACACTACCTCCTTCCAACATTGCGGATCGGGCGCATACATATTACCAGTATAGCCATAGGTCACAGCCGGGCATCCCCTGCAGAACCCACGAAGTTCACACCTGTTACATTTTTGAAATTTATCAAAATCCCGATACCGCTCCATATTTACCCCCATAAAAAGGTCATACATAGAGGTATCGAATACATTTCCTATTTTACTTTCCATCCTCCGGCAGGCATATACATCACCCGTTGGAAGAATTGTCATGTGGCTGATTGCACAGTGACAGCCATCATATATTATTTTCTTATCCGCATCTTCCGGTATTTTGAAAATCCCTTTTTCATACAAAAACAAAGTCCATAAATGGTCTTTTAGTTGAAAAGTCGTGTGTCTGTCTTTATATTGCTCATACTTTGACCAACATTTTTCTAAAAACGCTTTGTATTCCAAAGGCGGGATATGATATTC
>JAIECJ010000020.1 GCA_029068555.1 Lachnospiraceae bacterium | reverse complement strand
TATAATTCATATATTCAATTGAGTTTGATTTTAGATTTCGCAATAAGTTGCGATTTCTCAATTCTGCGTAATCGTGATAATAACGTTTCCAGATTTGAAAACACTGACTTTCCCCAGCTTGTAGGGGAAATATGATATTTTATAAATCTTTCGACAACAAACTGTCGAATAGATGATTAGACTCTCATGGAATATCTTTTTCGCAACTTCCTACGAAAACGCATCTCTTTATAGGGGCTGAGTTTAAACCGTTGCTGTCGGTTTAGACCATCATGGACTAATTTATATAGATTTGCAGTTGTACCACGGTGGTACAACCTTTTACACACTTCTGTGAAAAACTCGTCTCTTTATAGGGGTTGAGTTTAAAACCGATGCAAGGTTTAAGGTTTTTCGTTTTGAAGTAAAATAACATCTCCCCAAAATCGGGGTAAACTTTTCTTACATTTTGCTTTCCCATTTTGGAAAACAAACTATGCTATCAGTCACGCCCATTTGGGCTTTTCGTAGAAAACACAGCCGATACCAGCATCTGACCTTATATGAATATTTTTGTTCCCCAAAACGGGGGAGCAAACCTTTTAAAGCGTTCGCTTTGTAACGAACGGAAGTCTTTTTATAATACTTCCATTATATGAAGGGCTGTAACGAATCGTTACCCACTTATGATATATTCAATTTAGTTCGTTGACTTCTGGACAATTCTGTCCAAAACCATGACAACAACCGTACATCAAGTACCCTTATATTACAACCGTGCCTATAGGTACGCACCAGTTTCTCGCGGGGAACTATCGTCTCACGGGTCTACGTTGAAATACAGTATACCTTAAATATTCATAATGGCAGCAGAGATGTACAGTATAGTATCACATTAATACAGCATTACAACCATTTCCAAATTTGGTAAACGTTGTCCACAATGGACATAATACAGTTTTTTCTTTAAAGGTATGTCGTGAAACGCTATAGCCCAAATAATCTGCTCCGTCAATTCAGTCGAAGCCGTACTTTTTGGTACATGTTGTGTGTAAATTTTTAGGAGAAGCCCAAATGGGCATCACCTAAATCAAACGGTAATAATTACAACTTGATAATTGGATTTTCACTCGAATTTTTTGGCGGTTGAAATTAATATATAACAGTGTCCTTTGAAAGCCAGTGTAATATATAAACCTGCGTCCATTTGAACGCAAAATGATTTTCATAGCAGCGTCTAATTTGACGCACCTTCTATATTTTCAGAAGGGGGTACAAAAATTTTCGTACTCCTAGGGCATATCCCACAAGCACATTCCTTACACATAGCATATATTTTCAAAATACACCCTATATAACCATTTTGTCATGATTAAATATACTATCTATATCAATTAACTCTAAATCTTTTTCAGTAACACAAAATAACTCACTGTGCAATTCTACACAATAAGATTCATTTTTGCATAGGTCATTATATTCCACACAATCAGTATTTACTAATGGTAGGTTCTGATGGAACCTCACCTATCACAGGCATATCAAGCATTTCTTCTATGGAAAAATCATTCTCCATGGAAACAGGTTATCCCCAATTACCTGAAGTGTCAGTAAAATTATTTGACTCACCAAACAGTGCTTCAATATCCGATATATCATCATTATCCGCCAATAATATAGTATCCTCGTCAATCTTATCATAATACTGTTGAAATAATGCTTTTTCAATTGCCTGTAAATCAGCTCCTTTCATAGGTTTTCTATAGCTTTTCATCAATGACTTTCTTACTTTTGTTCTAATTCTGTTTGTAATATCCAATGCAAGACAATCCGGATCACTTTCTTCAAGCTCCATTTCAGTAATAGCTATCTCACGATAATATGAAATCAAAGGACGCTCTTTACATATAGAACAATAATCTGGATGGAATGTTGGATGCTGATATGATAACTCACAATTCAATTTATTAATGGCATATTCATCATCTTGCAGCATTCCCAAACTTAACTCTTTAAACTCCTTAGTAAGCTTCTCTTTGGAATATATTATTTTCAACAGTTGTCTACCCTTCATCTTTTTACTCAGTTTATAATCTTCGTTCATGTCATTACAAACAGTCGTTTCATTCTTCTCAATTTGCTCATTTAATGAATCAGTTATGACACTCCCTCTTGTTCGCTTCCCTAACTGATATGTAAATTTATATTGATCATGATAAGTTATCTTTTTCTTTTTATCCAAATAAGCCAATGCTTTCAGAAACATATTTTTCAGTTCTGATTTTGCAGCCGAAACATATTCACAGAATAACTTACCATCAGAAATACTGTATTCTTCACATACAGCATCTATCTCGTCAGGATGATAAACCGCATTGCAGATTCCTTTATGCATCAGCTCCAATTTCTCACAATACCAATCTGTGAATGAATACCAGTTATTATCAAGATCAAACTTTGCCTGTAGATAGTCAATCATTGATTGGATGTTCTTTGTATTATGTGCGCCACCACAATTACTTTTCGACGGCTCTATCAAATCACGGATTTTTCTTGTAAATATGTATGTCTTTTTAGGTTTATTAGTTTTCTTATTTATTGGATGGTAAAATTCATAAGCAGATTCAATCTCATGTATCTGTGCATTTTTTGAATTACCAGCTTTCTGTTCCCATCCAAGAATCTTACAAATTTGAGCATAAGTATATTCCCTGTTTAGTTCTATCATTTTTATCCTCTTTTTATTTTACTTTTTTGAACATGGTATTTACATATAGAGTTAGAGAACTGTTTTGTTTGGTTGAATTGATTGTGATTAATGTTTGTTGATTGATGTTTGATGATTGCTTGTTTACTTCTGACTACTTACCTATAACAATAGTAGCTGTATTGTCGTTAGCTCTTAATACTGTGATCTTCTTACCGATTGCCTTTAATG
>JAIECJ010000002.1 GCA_029068555.1 Lachnospiraceae bacterium | reverse complement strand
TATTGTGACAGGTCTCCCCATGGAAAAAGAAATTCCAACGGATTTGGTGAGCGAAAGCATGCTTGAAAATTTTAATGTAATTATTGATAATATCAGAGTGATTCTTGAGAGAACTCCGCCTGAACTTTCAGCAGACATATTCAGACGAGGAATTTATCTGACCGGTGGTGCGTCGCAGGTTGTGCATCTTGCAGAATTGATTGCAAAGGGCACAGGTCTGAAGGTAAATATTAGTGAAAATCCGGTATCGGGTGTTGCTCTTGGTCTGGCAAAAATTATAAAAGATGATAACTATAAATCAGTTGCTTATTTAGAAGGAATGGGGCGCTAATATTCATGAGTCCAGTCGTTAAGAGAAAAAGAGACAAGTTCTCTATTCCGAGTAAATACCTGCTGTTGATTTTGACATGTGTCTGTGTAGCCCTGATGGCAGTAACGTTTTTAACCGATTATTCGGCGATGCCCTTAAATAAGCTGGTAGGCTATGTGGTTGTTCCGTTTCAGAGCGGTGTCAGCCGTATTGGTACATGGATGTCAGTCAGAACGGACGAACTTGGAGAGCTGCGAATCATTCTTGAAGAGAATCAGGAGCTCAAACAACAGATAGCGGAACTGACTGTTCAAAATACACAGCTTCAGCAGGATAAATATGAGTTAAACAATTTGCGCGAGCTGTATAAGCTTGATGAACAATACAGTGGTTATGAAAAGGTTGGGGCCAGAATTATAGCCAGAGACAGTGGAAACTGGTTTCATGCATTTATCATTAATAAAGGAACCGATGACGGGCTGGCTGTTGATATGAATGTGATTGCCGGTGGCGGACTCGTCGGGCGTATTGTGGATATCGGGTCAAACTGGGCAAAAGTCAACGCTGTGATTAATGACGATTCCAATGTCAGCGGAATGGTGCTTGCAAGTTCAGATATTTTGATGGTCACAGGATCGCTTCAGCTTATGGAAGAAGGCACCATAGGATTTGAGCAGCTGATTGATTCGCAGAATACAGTCAAAGTAGGGGACAAGGTTGTTACATCAAACATCAGTGATAAGTATCTTCCAAGCATTCTGATTGGATATATCAGTGAGATTAATCAGGATTCTAACAATATCACAAAATCAGGAAAAATCACTCCGGCAGTTGATTTTGAACATCTTGAAGAGGTTCTTGTAATATTAAAAATGAAACAGCAGATAGAAGATTAGCCAATAAAGGATTAGCATGTTCATGAAAAGAAATATCATATTATTTTTAGTAATATTGTGTGGTTTTGTCCTCCAGACAACGCTGTTCCAGGCGTTGAGCTTTGGGGGCATCTCTCCCAATATATTGATAATCATAACGGTGTCTTATGGATTTATGTATGGTAAGAAGTATGGTATGGTTGTGGGCTTTTTATGTGGGCTGCTAATGGATATTTTTTATGGAAATGTTCTTGGTTTTTATGCATTAGTCTATTTATACATAGGCGCTGCTAATGGAGTGTTTCATAGTATCTTTTTTCAAGAGGATATCAAACTGCCATTAGTACTCATTCTAGTCAGTGATTTTGCTTATTTATTTACATGTTATGTATTGCTATTTCTTTTGAGAGGAAGATTTGATTTTTTGTTTTATTTAAAACATACCATATTCCCTGAAATTGTTTACACAATATTTGTTACAGTGTTTATATATCCATGCATTTTGGTGCTGAACAGAACAATGGATGATGTCGAAAGAGGTGACCACAGAGTTGTTTAGAAGGATTGGCGAGAGTTTATATAATCTGATAACTTCCCGATTGCTCCTGTTGTTTATCGTTTTTGCAGGAATGGCAGTGATATTAATTTACAGATTATTTGACTTGCAGATTGTAAACGGGGAATTGTATCTGGATAACTTCCGCCTGATGATACAGAAAGAAAAGATTATTGAAGGAACCAGAGGCAACATCTATGACAGAAAAGGAAACCTTCTGGCATATAATGAACTTGCATATTCTGTTACCATAGAAGATGTGTATGAATCTGGATCTTCCAAAAATGAGAAGCTGAATGCGACACTGTATAAACTCATTCATATGATAGAAGATAATGGTGATAACATTATCAGCGACTTTAATATTATTTTGAACGAGAATAATGATTATGAATTTACGGTTGAAGGAACAAGGCTTCTGCGTTTTAAGGCAGATATATATGGCATTCCTAAGATAGATGGCGACGATTTCAAATATTATATGAAAAATGCTTCTGCGCAGGAAATCATAGATTATCTGGTCAACCGATTTGAGATAGGGGCTTACCGTGAAAAAGAGGGCAGCAGCAAGCGTGAGTTTGTTCCGGGAGAAGGATATACAAAGAAAGAAATCCTTGAACTGGCGACACTTCGGTACAAGATGAATTTGTATAGTTTTCAGAAATATATACCAACAACTGTTGCCACTGACGTATCACTGGAAACGGTTGCTGTAATAATGGAAAATGCGCCTGAGCTTGAAGGTGTTGCCATTGAGGAGGATATGATACGCAGGTATAATTATCCCTATTATTTTTCACATATACTTGGATATACAGGAAAAATTTCTTCAGAGGAACTTGCTGAACTCTCAGCTCAGGATGAAAGCTATACCATGAACGATACAGTCGGAAAAGGCGGTATTGAGCAGGTAATGGAACTGAAACTTCAAGGGAAAAAAGGTTCTGAGACAATTTATGTTGATAACCTTGGAAAAGTGATTGAGACAACAGATATCGTTGAACCACAGGCAGGAAACGATGTTTATCTGACATTAGACAAGGATTTGCAGGTGGCTATTTATAATATTTTGGAACAAAAAATAGCGGGTATTATTGTATCCAAAACCAGAAATATGTTTAACTATGACCCGACAACTTCATCATCACGTCAGAATATTATTATACCAATAGATGATGTTTATTTCGCACTAATTAATAATAATATAATAGACATCAATCACTTTAATGATGAGAATGCCTACGACACGGAAAAGGAAGTCTATCAGATTTTTCTGGAAAAACAGCAGAGTGTGCTTGCTTCGCTGGAAGATGAACTCATCACGCTAAAAACGCCATACAATGAACTTACCAAAGAATACAAAAACTATGAAAGTTATATTGTTTCAATGCTTATGGATAAAGATGTACTGGTAAGTTCCGCAATTGACAGGGAGGATCCGACTTATATCGCATGGACAACAGATGAAGTTATAAGTCTTAATGAATATCTGACTTATGCAATATCCCAAAACTGGATTGATACGACAAAACTTTCTGTAACATCCCAGTATTCGGATTCGTCAGAAGTGCTTAATAGTGTCATACAATATATTGTCGAAAATCTACGTAATAATACAAGATTTTCAAAAAGATTGTACAAATATATGATAAGTGACCAGACGATAACAGGAAGACGGATATGTTTACTGCTATGGGAACAGGATATTATCAGTGTTGAAGAAAGCAAAATTACTGCATTGAAAAACGGAGTCAGCAATCCATATAATTTTATGCTGGAAATGATACAGACATTACAAATAACACCGGCACAGCTGGCACTTGATCCAAGTTCAGGTTCCTGTGTCGTAACGGATGTTAATACAGGAGAGGTACTGGCTCTCGTTTCATATCCAGGGTATGATATCAATAAGCTGGCAAACGGCGTGGATGCCGATTACTTTGCAAAGCTTCAGGCGGATTTATCGGTACCACAGTGGAGTGCTGCCACACAACAGGAGACAGCTCCGGGTTCTACCTTTAAGATGGTATCGGCTGTTGCCGCCATGCAGGAAGGAGTAATTTCGTCATTGACAGAAACCGTCTTCTGTACGGGTATTTTTGATAAAATAGAACCGCCCATTCGATGTTGGTCGTCCGCAGGACATGGCTCCATGAATTTGTCTAATGCGATAGCAAATTCGTGCAATGTGTTCTACTATGAGGTGGGTTACAGGCTTGGACAGGACAGTAATGGTTATAACAGTGAATATGGGCTTTCGCGTTTAAAAAAATATGCAGATATGTTTGGACTGACAGAAAAATCCGGTATTGAGATAACAGAATCAGAGCCAAAGTTTTCTGACGAATATATTGTTCCAACGACAATCGGACAGGGAACAAATAACTATACAACTGTTGGACTGGCGAGGTATGTCACAGCAGTTGCAAACAGTGGGACAGTATTTAACCTGAGTATATTGGACAAGCTGACAGATTCAAAGGGTAATCTTATTGAGGATTATACACCTGAGATAAGGAATACGATTGACATTGATAGCAGTATATGGGATGCAATTCATTCCGGCATGCGGTCAGTGATTGAGAAAAAACAATATTATAAGGACTTGGCAGTAAATGTTGCCGGAAAAACTGGCACAGCGCAGGAGGGGCGAAACCGTACCAACCATGCACTATTTCTTAGTTATGCACCCTATGAGAATCCAGAGATATCAATAACAGTGCGTATCGCATATGGATACAGCTCAGATTATGCAGCACAGACTGCAAGGGATGTATATAAATATTACTATGGTCTGGCAGGGGAAGATGAACTTTTGACAGGTACTGCAGAAATTCCCGAAACTGTCAGCGGAATACAACAGGATTAATAGTGCACCGATATATGAATAGCTGCTGTTAGAGCTGCAATATGTCAGGCACAAAACCGTTGTCACAGAAAGACCAGTGAAAAACAAAAGGAGCAAATGTGAAAAATTCAGTTATTTTAAAAAGTTTTCCTAATGGTATATCAGTAATTATGGATAACACAATTTCATTTGAGGACTTGCTGGAAAATATTGCAGTAAAATTCAGGGAGGCAGACGGTTTTTTTAAAAATGCATCTGTAGCAATTTCTCTGGAGGGAAGAGAACTGACTGAAAACCAGGAGCGGGAAATACTGGACGCAATTACGCAGAATTCGCGTTTGAATATACTATGCCTTATGGGAAAAGATGAGGAGAAAAATTTAAAATTTCTCGG
This sequence comes from Lachnospiraceae bacterium, assembly GCA_029068555.1. Lineage (GTDB taxonomy): Bacteria > Bacillota > Clostridia > Lachnospirales > Lachnospiraceae > COE1. The sequence continues at coordinate 2,668 of JAIECJ010000002.1, read as the reverse complement.
AATACAGAACAATCTGAAGTTTCAGGAAGATGAAAACTGCGGACAGTTTTACAGAGGAACGCTGAAAGATGGAGCAAGCATCGAGACAGAACACAGCATCATAATTCTTGGTGATGTCTGTGAAGGCAGCCGTGTGTACTCAGGTAAGGATATTGTGGTACTTGGGACACTGACAGGTGATGTGTACGCGGGAGCTGGCGGAAATAACAATCACTTCGTTGTTGCACTTGATATGAATCCCCATATGCTTCAGATAGGCGATCTTGTATATAACGGTCAGCTCAGGAAAACATCAAGATGGGGCTTTCATAAGCCTAAAGCAGAACCAAGGATTGCATACACCAGCAATGGAAGAGTGCAGATGGAGTCTATTACCAAAGAATTGCTGGACAATTTCACACTGTAAACAGTGTTGGCGTCCGGAGAACCATTAATAATAATGGAGGATTCCTATGAGTGAAGTAATTGTTGTTACATCCGGAAAAGGCGGTGTGGGAAAGACCACCACATCTGCAAATGTAGGAACAGGTCTGGCGGAGCTGGGAAAAAGTGTTGTTCTAATTGATGCGGATATTGGTCTTAGAAACCTGGATGTTGTTATGGGACTAGAGAACCGTATTGTCTATAACCTTGTAGATGTTATAGAGGGAAATTGCAGATTGAAACAGGCACTGATAAAAGACAAAAGACATTCCGGGTTGTTTCTGATGCCCGCGGCACAGACAAGGGATAAAAATTGTATCACACCGGAACAGATGGTAAAATTGATAGACAGTCTGCGGGAGCAGTTTGATTACATAATACTAGACTGCCCGGCAGGAATTGAACAGGGGTTTCAGAATGCTATAGCAGGCGCAGATCATGCGATTGTTGTTACAACGCCTGAGGTTTCGGCAATCAGGGATGCGGACAGAATTATCGGACTTCTTGAGGCAAATGAGATTAAGAAGGTAGATTTAGTGTTAAACAGATTACGTCAGGATCTGATACGCCGCGGGGAAATGATGACTGTTGATGATGTGCTTGACATATTGGGACTTCCACTTCTTGGGGTTGTGCCTGATGATGAAAATGTCGTAATAGCTACAAATCAGGGCGAGCCGCTTGTGGGGAAAAACTCAGATGCTGGACAGGCGTTTTTTAATATTTGCAAGCGTCTTGAAGGCAAAGAGGTTCCTTTTAAAGATTTTGGAAAGAATATTACAATTTGGACAAGGTTTTCAGGATTATTCAAAAAAAATCTACAGGAGGAGCGGGCATGAATTTATTTTCTATATTTAAAAGAAAAACATCCAGTCAGATCGCAAAAGACAGACTTAAAATTCTGCTGATATCAGACAGGGTAAACTGTTCTCCTGAAATGATGGATCTGATTAAAAATGACATTGCGCAGGTAATATCAAAGTATATGAAGATAGATGCTTCAAGCATGGAAGTACAGATATCAAAGACGGGAAATTCGGCAAGAAACGGAAAAAAGATGCCTGTTTTATATGCGAATATTCCAATACTGGATTTGAGGGACTGAGGATAACAAAATTTAGATTTGCATGGAATGAAGGACAGGGAAAGGGAAAATGCTTAAGAAATACAGAGTAAGGGATTATGATTTTAAACTGATATTTTTACTGGCAGCTATTACGATTATCGGAATATTGTCAATCGGTAGTGCGAGAGAAGAGTTTCAAAACAAACAGATTCAAGGTTTTGTCATGGGCTTTTTCATCATGATTGTGCTATCGTTTTTCGACTATTCCTTTTTCCTGCGCTTTCATTGGGGAATTTATGCCCTCAATATTATATTTCTCCTTATGGTAGTATTCTTCGGGAAGGAAGTTAACAACGCGAAACGATGGCTCTTGATTGGCGGGATACAGTTTCAGCCATCAGAGCTTACTAAAATAATGCTCATTTTGTTTTACTCACAATTTATTCTGAAGCACCATGAAAAGCTGAATTCTTTAAAAAATATTGCAGCAATGCTGATACTGCTCATACCACCGTTGTATCTTATTTATGATCAGCCTGACATGTCCACAAGTGTAGTCATTGTAATGATATTCTGTGTTATATGGTATGTGGGCGGTCTTAGTTATAAGTTTATATTTGGGACACTTGCTGTAGCGGTTCCGGTAGCGGTTGTATTTTTTATTATGGTTTTACAGCCGGATCAGACAATTATTAACAGTTATCAACAGGAGCGTATTCTTGCATGGCTTGAACCGGAAAAGTATGCCCAGACAACAGCATATCAGCAGACAAATGCAATGATGGCAATCGGTTCTGGGCAGTTATGGGGAAAAGGGTTAAACAACAACATGATTTCTGTCAAAAACAGTAATTTTGTATCAGAACCACAGACAGACTTTATATTTACCATTGTTGGTGAGGAGCTTGGCTTTGTAGGAGGTTGTACTGTTGTTGTCCTGCTATTTCTTATTACATTAGAGTGCCTGAATGTTGCAAGAAAGGCAAAGGATCTGGCCGGAACGTGTATTGCGTCAGGAATGGCTGCGCTTGTTGGCTTCCAAAGCTTTGTTAATATTTCAGTGGCAACAGGACTTTTTCCGAACACTGGTTTGCCGCTGCCTTTTGTAAGCTATGGTCTTACATCCTTGGTCAGCCTTTATATAGGAATGGGAATTGTTCTCAATGTACGACTTCAGTG
>JAIECJ010000199.1 GCA_029068555.1 Lachnospiraceae bacterium | reverse complement strand
CAGTACAGCCTGACAAATTCCATGTCTGGCCGTTCTTCTATGTATCCTCTGACCAGCGCTATCTGGTTCTCCATCGTATCTGACCCTGGCCTTCCACTGTCCTCCATGGATAACCGCACATAACCTCCTGCGCGGTAAATCCGCTGTTTTGGCACTTCCTGTACAGGCACTGGAACCACCGGGTTTCCTTTCCGCTTTGTTCTCGCCATGCTACACTCCCCCTTGCGCTTGTCGTTGCAGGCCCGCAAGCCACTGGTATTCATCCCGCCAGTGATAGACAATCTTCACCTGTTTGTCCTTATAGATAAGTATCCTTTCTATCAGAGACACCACAACCGCCCGGTCCAGCTCCGTAAGGTTCTGGTCTGTCCTGAACTGGTCTGTCCAGTTTCTCCCTTCCATGCCACGTTCCGCCATGCGGCCAATCTCTCTTTGGATTGCCTCTGCCTGTTTTTCAGCTTCTGAAAGGAGTGCTGTGTAATTCTTTTTCAGTCTCTGATACTCCTCGCAGTCAATCACGCCGTCTGTAAGATTCTCGTAAAGCGAGCTTAACAGCCTGTGGTATCTGCTGATCTCTTCGTTCTTTTTATCCAGCCGTCCCTGATGCTTTTTTACTCCTGCCTGCTGCAGCACAGCCGCTTCTGTCAGCTCCAGAACCTTTTTCATGCCAAGTACATTGTCGATCTGTCTCCTCACCGATTCCAGTGTGATTTCCTCCAAAATACGCTCGCGCAGGCTGTGCGCATAACACTTCTTTTCCTTCTTGTGCGCCGCACAGACATAATAGATATATTTCTTATTTCCAGATGGAACCGTCTTGCGCACCATCGCAGCGCCACATTCCCCGCAGTACACCATACCGGAAAATAATTCTACTGCACCATTTCCGGGACTTGTGCGCGTATCCATCGCCAGCACTTTCTGGACAATCTCAAAATCATGCCGGTCTATAACCGCCTCATGCACTCCCTTCACGACACTCCACTCCTCACGCGGTTTTACAATACGCCGCTTCACTTTATAACTTGGAGTTGTATTTTTCCCCTGTTCGAGCACGCCTGTATAAACAGGATTTTTGAGGATACGCAGAATTGTGGCCGCATTCCATGACGAACGGGCATTGATGCCAAACGGTGTTGCAAAACGCAGTCCCTGTAATTTCTTGTAATCCAGCGGCGCCAGGATACCGTCCCTGTTCAGGCGGTCTGCAATGTCACCAGCGCTGATCCCTTTCATTTTCCAGCGGAAAATGTCACGCACCACATCGGCCGCAAACGCATCGACCAGCAAATGATTTTTGTTTTCGGGGTCTTTCAAATATCCGTACACAGCAAAAGAACCCGTAAAATCTCCGCGCCTGCGTTTCACCGCAAGCTGGCTGCGGATTTTTACCGAAATATCACGGCAGTATGCCTCGTTGATCAGGTTTTTAAACGGATTTACAAGTTCCTCAGATTCAGTGCCGCTGCGCAGGCTGTCATAATTGTCATTGATGGCAATAAAACGGACACCCAGAAAAGGAAAGATCCGCTCAATATATTCCCCCGCATCCAGATAATTCCTGCCAAAACGAGAAAGATCCTTCACCACAATACAATTTATCTTTCCCGCTTTCACATCGGCCATCATCTCCTGAAAGGCGGGCCGCTCGAAACTGGAGCCGGAAAAACCATCGTCAACTTTCATGCCGCACTCAATCATTTCCGGATGATGGCTGAAGTAATCACGAATCAGGTTCTTCTGCCCTGTAATACTGTTGCTTTCCTCCTTGTCGCCGTCCTCATGCGACAGACGAAGATAACCGCAGGCATTCCAAACTGCTGATGCCTTTGATTGAACAGAATGGTATTCACCCTGGTTCATAAAATCTCTCCTGACGTTAACATGCTGTCATAATCAGCCTCTTGAACGGAGATAAGAAAGCATCCTGTCCTCCAGTGTTGCATCCGTATCCGAAAAGCTGACTTTTACCACATACTTACCATAACAATAACAATACGGATTCCCGATCTGGCGTACATAATCCAAAAAGCGCTCCTTTTTGGGCAGCGTGGTATCAATTTTGACATCCCTTATATCCCTCAGTGTACTGCGGTCTACCGTTCCCAACGCAGCCGCCTGCATCGTATCTATGTCAGCAGTAGTTAATGTTTGCAAATCCATATCCTCTACAGCTCCTTGTCTTTCTGTTTTATACTATGATTTCACAGCTTGTCCTTATGTCCCAAATATTATCTGTTGACACAATAAGGTACTGCCTGCGTCCTGTGTCAGCTTTCAAAAATACCAGGTTGCTTTATTTAAAAAGGCAGGACTGATACCAACTATGATAACAGTCCCGCCTTTTTTCTATCGCGATACAATACGATTTACACCACAACATACGCCCCAATTGCAGCGATAATCTCCTGTGCATTCTCATTTCTTCCATGGATTCTGAGTGTAATCGGATTTGACAGATCAATGCAAAAAATGCCCATAATGGATTTGGCATCTATTACTTTCCTTCCACTAACCAGATCCATCTCCTCCTCATATTTTGCTACAATCGAAACAAACTCTTTCACCTTGTCAACACTGTTCAGCAGCAGTAATACTTCGCTCATGTCTTTGCTCCTATCCCGCATTTGCCCACACTCCACAATTCCTCTTACCTTTCTTCTACCACATTCCATTCAATGAGAACACTCTCATACTCTTTCGGCACCATACGCAATGTAAGCCCGGCCCCCATCCACGTCCTTCCGCTGTGAACCTGACCATTTACCGAGCAGCAGTAGTATTTATCCGGTGAGAGCCCCTTGACAATGGTATGCACCGGAAGCGGATTGCCCTCCGCAGAGGTCATAACCAATGTCTGTAATGCATGATTCTTCTCCTCATCCACAAACTCCCACGCACAGAATCTCTCTCCTGGCGGGGTAAGCCTGTAATATGTCCCTTCATGTGTGAGGGAATAATACCTGTGAAACTCTGCAATCTGCTCCTTCACCATCTCTTTCTCATCCTCAGATATTTTATTCAAATCCAGCTCATAGCCAAAGCTTCCGGAGAGCGCCACATGGCCTCTTGTGCGGAAAGGTGTCGTTCGTCCGGTCTGATGGTTTGGCACGGCAGACACATGAGCCCCCACACTGCTTATAGGATAGAAAAATGATGTTCCATACTGAATATCCAGCCGATTCACCGCATCGGTATTGTCACTGCACCAGATCTGCGGAGAGTAATACAGCATCGCCGCGTCAAAACGTCCGCCGCCTCCGCTGCAGCCTTCCAGCAAAATGTCCGGAAATTTTTCAAGAAAACGCTCCAGCAAATCATAGACGCCCAGAATAAAGCGGTGATATACCTCCCCGTTTTGGTTTCCTGCATATTTGTGGCTGTAGATATCAGAAAGACTTCTGTTCACGTCCCATTTCACATAGTCAATCGGCGCATGTCCCAAAATATCCGAGATCCGCTCAAAGAGATATTCCCGGACATCGTCGCGGCTCATATCCAGAACCAGCTGGTTCCTTGCACGGTTGGGTTCCCTGCCCGGTATCCTGAGCGCCCAGTCCGGATGTGCTCTGTAAAGATCACTGTCCTCTGAAATCATTTCAGGCTCAAACCACAGACCAAACTTCATGCCCAGATCGTGAATCCTGTTCCCCAGTTCCTCCAGACTGCTGCCCAGCTTCTTTTCATTGGCAAACCAGTCTCCAAGACCACTGTTATCATCATCCCTTTTTCCGAACCAGCCGTCATCCAACACCAGCATTTCAATCCCAAGTTCCGCTGCCTGCTCTCCGAGGGAAATCAGCTTTTCCTTGTTGAAGTCAAAATATGTCGCCTCCCAGTTATTCAGCAGCACAGGACGTTTCGCATGCTGATATTTGCCGCGGCACATATGCCCTCTCAAAATTTTATGGTACTGATGTGACAGTTTGGTGAGCCCTGCATCCGAATAGCTCAAAATTACCTGCGGCGCATCAAAAGACTCCCCTTTCCTCAATCTGAAAGAAAATTTATTTGGATTTATTCCCATCAGAACCCTTGTCTGTCCTCTCTGGTCTTTCTGGGCGCACGCTGTAAAGTTGCTGCTGTATACCAGGCACAGACCATAGCAGTCCCCGAAATCCTCCGTGGCATCCGGAGTACATACAATCATAGAAGGATTGTACTGATGACTGGAAGTGCCGCGCATACTTCCAATCTCCAGTTTCGTGCGCCGCACTCTGTTTCTCTCGGGACTCCGCTCCACGGTATGTCTGCCCACAAAAGTGATCAGGTCATACTCCCCGAACTGGTAATCCAGACAGCAGGAAAGGCACTTCATAAGCACCACTTCACTTTCCCCTTGATTTTCCACCCGGATTGCCCTGGTGATCACATTTTCTTTCTCAAATACACTGTAGAATAAACGCACCACTACCTGAGAAGCGCTTTCCTTCATGGTGATGATCAGCGTCTCTCCCCTTTCCTCCTCATTGTCATAAAGGGACGGCATCCCTTCCACTTTATAGGAGCACGGAATCAGCTCATACCCCTCAAACCGGAAATCCGCCGCCATACTGCCATCATCATGCAAAAGGGAAATGCAGCTCTCCCGATAATCGCCCACTCCATCGGAAGGCAGCTCCTGCGGCAGACAATCCAGGGAATATGTCCGGTCTTCTACCGATTCCGGCGGATTGCCAGAGAATCCAACATCTGCCCTGAAAATCAATTCTTCCAGATTTTCCCCATCAATTTTCTTTCCATAATACGTGTGCAGCAGGACACCGTACTCATCTCCATACATCTGGTATGTGCTGTCTGCTGTCTGCAGATTAAACAGTCTTCCATCTTTTTCCACCTGAATTGCCATCTTTAAAATTCTCCTTTATTCTATAGTCTATATCATATTATCTTTACTTCCCTCACAGGATAACAACGGCCTCCACTGAATCATGGAAGCCGTTAGAAAACAATGCTTTACTCCTTTACAGCACCAATGACAATACCTGACACAAAATATTTCTGCAGGAACGGATAGATCAGCAGCAGAGGGATTGTTGACACCACAATCTTGGCCGCATTGAACGTCCGTGTATTCATCGCTGCAAGCTGCTTTAACTGATTTGCGTCCGTCACCTGGGTAAGATCCACTGTCAACTGCTGGATATAAGTCTGGAGCGGATACCTGGAAGCCTTCGTCATATAAATCAGGCCTGAGAAATAGTCATTCCAATGTCCGACAATCGCAAACAATGCCACTGTGGCCAGTGCCGGAAGGGAAACTGGAAGATAAACTCTCAACAGAATTGTGATGGGGCCGGCGCCGTCAATTCTGGCCGCCTCATCCAATGCCTCCGGTACGCCCTTAAAGAAATTGATCAGTAGAATTACGTTAAACACAGGAACTGCCCCCGGCAGAACTAACGCCCATATCGTATTGGTCAGATGCAGATGACTGACTACCATGAACAGGGGAATAATACCGCTCGTGAACAGCATTGCAAAAATTACAAGCTTCATATATACTTCTCTTGCGCGAAATCTTTTTCTGCTCTTGGAAAGAGGGTATGCCATGGTTACTGTAAAAAACATATTGATCAGCGTTCCCAATACCACCCTTTCTACAGATATCCAGGTCGATTTCCAAAACTGGGCATCGCCGAGCAGCTTTTTGTAAGCAGAAACATTCAAATCCTTCGGGAGAAACCCAACCTCATTCGCGGCAACCGCCTCACTCCCACTCAGGGAAATCGCAACCATATTCAACAATGGTAACAGACAGCTCAGGGTAAGGAGGATAATGACAATCCATATAATAATCTGTGACACCAATGTCCCTGGCTTCATTTTTTTCATCCCATACACATCCTTTCTCAAAAGATTCCCGAACCAGTGGTTTTTTTCGCACATTTATTTGCACCCAATATCAATATAAAACTGATTACCGATTTGAGGAGGCCGACCGCAGCACCGATACTGTACTGGCGCTCCACCATACCAATGCGGTAGACATAGGTGTCTATAATATCTGCTGTCTCATATACCAGCGGATTGTACAAATTGAAGATCTGGTCAAACCCTGCATTCAGGATGTTGCCGAGATTCAATGCAGTCATCAGAATAACCGTCGGCAGCAATGCAGGAACTGTGATATGTATCGTCTGCTTGAAACGGTTTGCCCCGTCTATGGACGCCGCCTCATAGAGATCAGGGGAAATTCCGGTCAGGGCTGCCAGATAGACAACGGAATTGTACCCAAATTCTTTCCACACATCTGTACCTATGATTACTTTCCGAAACCAGTTGTTGTCTGACATGAACTGGATTGGATCTCCGCCCAGGGCAGTGATCACTGCATTAAAAGGTCCTGACAGGGAAAACATATTGCTCACAACAGTCGCCAGAACTACCCACGAGAGGAAATGGGGCAAATACACAATCGTTTGAAAAGTCCGCTTACAGATACTCACCCTGATTTCATTCAACATAATCGCAAACGTAACCGGTATGATAATATTCAATATCAGTTTTGCAAACGCAATAATCAGCGTATTCATAAATACCTGTTTGCTGTCAGGAAGGCTGAAGATAAATTTGAAATTGTCAAACCACACCCATTCGGAACCCAGAATTCCTTTCGCCGGCACATACTTCTCAAAAGCCATAAGCGACCCGACAAAAGGGGCAAACACGAATATGGCAAGCATTATCATTCCGGGCAGAATCATCAGGTGCAGAAACAGCTCTTCATTTCCCAATGCCCGCTTTTTCCGCGGCTTTTGAACACTTTTTGTCATATCTTGCTTCATACTAACCTCCTATTGTTTACTTTTGGATTGCTTCGTTTACTTCTTCAGTAATCTCTGCTCCGCCTGCATTATTCCAATCATTTATGAACGTATCAAAGGAAGACAGATCCGCCTCGCCGACAATGATTTTCAATATAGTCTGCATCTCAATCTTTTCCAGGGAAGCCCATTTCACCTTCATGGTCTCTGTCGTCTCAAAGAAAGACGGCGTCAGGAAATCTGCCGGTTCGTCAATCATCCGTTTCATCGATACCACTCTTGACATATACTGGGAATAATCCGCAGATTCCGCTTTCTGTCCGGCGGCCTCCGCCTCGCTGAACCGTACTGCTGCGTCATAGTAGCTCTGCTCCTCTGTGGTCAGGCTGCTGACATCCGCATTCCCGTCCAGCACATCCTGCACATGTCCCGTCATAATCTCTGCATTGTTGCCTGGCTGAACTTCGCAGTACAACGGCCAGTTAAAATATGCGATGGACTGGTTTTCTATGATTTCCTTCGTGGCGTCACTCTTATCCTGTTTGGAATACTCGGAATTGACATTGACAATTTTCATGGCGATTTCCGGGTGCTCATACCCTTTGCGCACCACGACAAACCCCGCGTAAGGTTTCGTATTAATACCGTTAATCTTTCCACTCTCGCCCACAGGACAGGAAATATTAATCCACTCTGCATCTTTTGCCGCGTAAGTGGACGTCTGTGCAACATTAAACGGAGACCACCACGGTCCGATATAGGCTCCGCACTGTCCGCTCGAAATCATTGCCACCACATCGTCGTATGTCCGTGAAGTGAATTCCCTATCCAGGATCCCTTCCTCGTACCACGCATGCACCAATGCCAGTGCGTCCTTCATTTCCGGCTGTACGGAACCGTAGACTGCCTTTCCGTTTTCATCTGTAATCCACACAAACGGATATGCACCAAACGCAGTAAAGATGTTGTCGATGGCAAAGGTATTGTTTGGATAATACCCATACACTTCAGGGTGTACTGCCAGACCTACTGTGTCATCTTTTCCATTGCCATCCGGGTCCTGCGAGACAAACGCCCGCAAAAGCTCCGCTAAATCATCCAATGTTTTCGGCTCTTCCAATCCAAGGTTATCCATCCAGTCTTTGCGCACCCACAGAAAATCCTGCCCGTCACTGAGCTGTGTTTTGGGAATCGCCATGATTTTGCCGTCAAAAGTTACCGTATTAATCGGGTTGTTATCGCTGCCATAGCTCTCATAGGAAGCCTTGACCGTATCACATGCCAGATTGTTGTAAACATCTGTCAGGTCTTCAATCAAATCGTTGTCCACTAAGTCTACCAGTGTCGCATAGTCACTGACATACATAATATCCGGAATACTCTGGGCCGCAATACACAATGACACCTTTTGGTCGTAATCGGGTCCCGTAATCGCTTCAAACTCATTTTCGTTCTGCACATTCAGCAGCTCCCGCAAATAGCGGGTGTACGCATTGTTCTCCGCTGTATCCGACTCATATGGCGTCCCTGCCAGAGTATCTGCGCCCTGGTTTGTGAGGTTGTACCCACAGGTGTACGTAACCAGCTCAGGATATTTCCCATAAGGATCGTTTGCTGCCGCGTCCCACGCCGCCTGCTCACTTTCACTCAACTTAACACTGTTTTTCCCCGAATCGCCGCAGCCACCTAACACTGCAGCCGTTGACAGAACAGCAGTCAAAAAAATAAGCACTGATCTTCTCTTCATTTTCTCTCCTCCAGTTACATTGTTATGGTTATTGATTATTTCCGCATAAAATCTTGATACTGATACATCCAAGCAGTGCGCATTGCTTTGTTATTAATAAATTATCAAATTTCTGTAAAATCGTATATATAAAAAAACCGTAAAACATATCAATTTGCCAACTTCCTTTCCAATATTCTTGGTTATGTTTGACATTATAAAGAATGAAATATATACTGTTTTTATATAAATTAACCGAAGTATGGAGGCAAATGCATTATGTATCGCATTTTAATTGTAGACGATGAAAAATTTGAGCGCGACTGTATCCGATACCTGATCGAATCATCCAGCCTTCCTCTGGAAGTCGTGGAGGCGGATGACGGTACAGGCGCACTTGCGCTTTTGCAGGAGTCTCCTGTTGATATTCTGTTTACGGATGTCCAGATGCCCGTAATGGACGGTCTGGAGCTAATCCGCCATTCCAACGAGCTTCTGCCAGGACTCAAACTGATCATTTTCAGCAGTTTTGCTGATTTTGAGTACGCGCGGACAGCCATTACACTCGGAGTGGAAAACTATATCCTGAAACCGGTGGTATCCGACGAACTTATTGGCACACTCACGTCATTGATCAAGCAGCTGGACGAAGAACAGGATTCCCGCCTGCAGCAAAACAGGCAACAGACCTTTTTACTCCAGTACGCACTCCAGCTTGCCATTTCTGGAAGCTTCTCTTATGAAGATGCCGATCCCGCTACCGTGGCACAGCTTGAAGCCTTTCAGCTTATGGTACTTGTTGATTTTAGTACTCCATTCCTCCAAAAAAACTATTCTTCGTTCTATGATGCACTGCGCGAACAGCTTCTGCCGGATATGGAATCACTGAATCCTGCACCGAATCAGGCACTTCTATTTCTGCGTACCATCCCTGATTCCGCATGTTTTTGGGAGAGCGCTTTTCTTCCATTTGTCCACAGTCATTTCCAGACAGAATGCTACCTTTCCATCAGTAACCCGCTCTCCCAGTATCCTTCCCTGCAGGACGCATTCAATGCCGTGGAGCAGCAGATGGAACAGCGGTTCTGGATGCCAAAGGAAAGAATATTCACCTCCTCCTCGGAAAGCGGCATTTCGCATAATCCCGAGAGCATAGATGACAACCAGCAGATCAGTCTCATGAAAAGCGCACTCTCCATCAAAAACGCAGAGACTTTCCAGAAGAATCTGGATATCCTGTTCCATAAATACAGTCTTTCTGTTAACCAGTCGCAGATTTATGTGAAATTTATCTTTTCCAATCTGCTGACAGTGATGTACCCCTACCTGCCAGAAGCATACAGCTCCAAGACTGGAACACTTGATGTATTGATTTCACGGATATATCTGCAGAAAGACATCACAGAGATCATGGCATTGATCCAGGAGCTAGCTGATCAGATTTCAGCATCATTTTCTGAAAATACTGATTCTGTACGCAGAGAAATCCTCCTGTTAAAAGAGTATATCCGGGAAAATTACAGCAGAGACCTGTCCGTAGAGGCTCTGGCATCCATTGTATATCTGACGCCGGATTATTTAAGCCGGCTTTTTAAGAAAACGACTGGAAAAAGTCTTTCCCAGTATATCCGCCAATACCGGATGGAAAAAGCGAGAGAGTTATTGCTGCAGACAAACAAAAAAGTCATCCAAATCGGAATTGATGTCGGCTACACCAATTATTCTTATTTTTGCCAGAGTTTCCGGGAATATTTCGGCATCTCTCCCGAAAAATACCGTCAGGGAAATGCACTGTAAAGAATGGGATTTATATAGAAAAAGGAGCATATATGAAACGAATCAACTTTCTTATTCAAAGCCTGAACTACAAAAAGAAACTGGTGCTGACCTGCTTTTTAGTCGGCATTCTTCCGCTGGTTATTATGGGTATCTTCTGCCACACCAAGACAATAAGTCTTTTATTGAGTCAGGAACTGAATTCCATGAACTCTGCCATCTCGACGGCCGTCGATTCCATTGATTCGCAGATTTCCCTATACGAAAATCTGCTCACATACCTGTCCTGTGAAGAATCCATTGTCGTCACCCCGACCGAAACCGTTCAGGGAATCTATGCGACATATGAACAGCTAAATTACAAATTAGATGTCTTTTTAAACAGCATCTATGCCCAACATCCTGAGATTCTTCAAATTACGATTTACAACGCCACAACAGAGTTGACACATGGAAAACAGCTGCGCCCAATCTCTGACCTCGAACAGGAAAGCTGGTATGATGAAACTGCTGTCACCCCACATCCATCGTGGCATTTAAATAATGATGGGACAATCTGTGTCATACAGAAACTCCCAAATCCCTATATCAAATATGTTCAATCTTATTCAGAAAACTGCGTCAGCATCAGCTTTTCCTCGAAACAGTTTTTTAAATCGTTGGACAATATTTCCAACAACTGCCATATTGCAGTTGCATCACCAGAACAGACCATATATTCCTACACATCTCCCTCTGTGTCTGAACTGTCCCCGGACTCCAGCCGATGGACGACCTTGTCCATGGACATCGACGATTATGGATGGAACATTGTTTTGGAAAAACCGAAAAGTATTCTGACAGCACCTGCTGACAAAATGGCAGTGATCATCATCCTGATTATCTGTGCATGCTTTGCTATCCTTCTGTTTATGGGAAACATTCTTTCTTCCTTTTTCGTCCGCAGAATTGATGCCCTTCATGAAAAGATGCAGCAAGTGCAGCAAGGGGATTTCAATATTTCTATTCATGATGAATGGCCTGATGAAATCGGTGAACTGACCAATACTTTTCAGGAAATGATCAACGAAATTAACCGGCTGATTCAGGAAGATTACAAGAATAAGATTGTGCTGAGAGAAACACAGCTAAAAGCGCTGCAGGCTCAAATCAACCCGCATTTTCTCTACAATTGTCTGTCAATGATCAACAGCAAAGCTCTGATGAATGATCAGACTGAAATCAGCCAGTTATCCCAGCTTTTATCCGTGTTTTACCGCACTACACTGAACAAAGGGAAATCGGAGACTACCTTGCAGGATGAGATTAAAAATGTCAAATCCTATATGAATATCCAGCAATTGCTTCACGACAACATTTTTGACGTGACTTACCAGATTGACGAACCCCTTCCCGAAATAGAAATCCCGAATTTATTACTGCAGCCTTTGGTTGAAAATTCCCTCGTCCATGGCATTCTGCCGAACAAATCCAGGCGCGGTAAAATATTCTTAACTATTTCCCGCGTCATGGAGCAGGTTCATTTCACTATCTTGGACAATGGACTTGGTATTCCGCGCAAAAAGCTTGACACCCTCCTGCAGACAGACTCGGGGGGATATGGACTGAAAAATGTGCATGAACGACTTCAATTGACCTATGGTGAAACCTGTGGACTGACAATCAACAGTATACTTGACGAGAGCACCATGATCACTTTTTCGATTCCAATACAGGCTTCGTAAGATTGTACTATCATACTTTCATGTGTCTGATATGAAAAAGCAAAATAAATATAAATTTCAAAACAAAACGAAGGAGGAACACAAAATGTTAAAAAAATGGTGGCACAACACAATCGGGTATCAAATCTATCCCAAGAGCTTTCAGGATACGAACGGAGACGGTATCGGGGATTTGAAGGGCGTCACTGCACATCTGGATGACCTGGCCGACCTGGGCATCAATGTCATCTGGCTCTGCCCCGTCAACAAATCACCGATGAAAGATCACGGATATGATATCTCGGATTACGACGAGATTGATCCCATGTTTGGATGTAAGGATGATCTCCGGGAGCTGATTGCAAAAGCAGAAGAACGTGAAATCAAAATCCTCATGGATCTGGTCGTAAACCATACCTCCACAGAGCATCCATGGTTTCAGAAGGCACTGGAAGACCCTGACGGGGAATACGGAAAATATTATATCATCCAGGAAGGAAAGGACGGGAAGGAGCCCAACAACTGGCGCTCTATCTTCGGCGGCAGCGCATGGGAGCGAATCAGAGATACCAATCTCTACTATCTCCATCTCTTCACGAAATGGCAGCCCGATCTCAATTGGGAAAATCCTATCCTGCGGCAGCAGATTTATGACATGGTAAACAGATGGCTCGATCTGGGAATCAGGGGGTTTCGCGTCGATGCGATCAGCCACTTGAAAAAGAACTTCACATACCAGAATCTGCCTTCCGATGGCGTGGATGGTTACGTGAACGGCTTTCCCTATTTCAGCAATGTCGATGGGCTTGGCACTTTTCTGAGAGAACTGCAGGAAAATACTTTCAAGCGCTATGACGCTATGACAATCGGCGAAGTCGACGATGATCTTCCAGCTGATGTCCTCCCGGATTTTATCGGTGAGAACGGTTATTTTTCCACAATATTTGATTTTTGCCACGCCACGTTCCATGTCAATTCCGCAGAGTGGAAAGACAGACCCGTGGAAATGATCGATGCGTTGAAAAAACGTCTGTTTGCAAGACAGGACACTATAAAAGGAAAGGGAATGCTCTGCAATTATCTGGAGAACCATGATCTCCCCCGCATTGCAGAACGGTTGATTCCCGCAAAGGAGATTGATTTCTACAGCAAGTCCATGGTGGGCGGCATCAATTTCTTCCTGCCCGGAATCGTATTTCTCTATCAGGGACAGACGATTGGTATGATGGACTACCCAAAAGAGAACATAGATGCATTTGCAGACCCTGCAACATTTATCCACTATGACGAATACCTCCAGAATGGAATGACCGAGACAGAAGCACTCGCCCGGATTAACCTAGAAACACGGGAGCACGCAAGGACACCCATGCAGTGGAATGACGGGCAGTACGCCGGATTTTCCAGCGCGGAGCCATGGTTCCAGGTCAATCCCAATTACAGGCAGATAAACTACGACGCACAGAAAAAGGATCCAGATTCCCTGTACGCATTTTACAAAAAAATGATATCCCTCAGAAAATCGGATGCATTTCAGGAACTGTTCCTTTATGGTGGGTTCACTCCCATCTATGAGAGCGAACCAGGAATCATTGCATACGAGCGCAGACTAAACGATAAGAGCGTATGGATTATCAACAATGCAAAATCCACAGAGGCAGTTCTGCCGATACCAGGAACAGTCAAAAAAATATTGCTGTCCAATTATGAGAATCCTGTAGTGCAGAATGATGTTGTGAAATTGCAGCGGTATCAGCTGCTTGTATTAGAGCGTGCTTGAAAAGATTCCAAAATAATAGGACTAAATCAGAATCCCCCTTGCTAAAAGGGACTTTCTGATTTAGTCCTATTATATCAGAGTCATCA
>JAIECJ010000198.1 GCA_029068555.1 Lachnospiraceae bacterium | reverse complement strand
ATTCTGATTTTTAATAGTCCCCATCATTGTAATTTTTCCAATTACGAGATATAATATAATTGTAGTGTTGTAATATCATAAAATTATAGCCAGTCCAACATAAGAAAAGCTTCCTATTATAAATAACAACTCACTCAGAAAAACAACTTGGAAAGGGATATAAATGGTATATATATTTACTGCTATGTACTGTGAGGCACATATTTTTATCAGGCAGTTCAATCTGATTAAAAATCAAGAATGTACTTGGTATCAGGAATTTTACAACGAGACAGCTGATATCCGGCTTGCGGTCACTGGCGTTGGAGAAATCGCAGCCGCGACTGTCGTCAGCAGTGTTTGTTCGATATACAGACCAACACAGAATGATTTGCTCTTCAATATTGGAATCTGTGCACACACTACAACAAGTGATGGAGTTTTCCTGTGCAACAAAATAATAGAAAAAGCAACAGGTAAAACATTTTACCCTGATATGCTCTATCGCCATAATTTTAATGAAGGAACAATTGTAACAGGAATGTTGTCATGGATCGCCGATCATGACGATACCCAAATGACAGTATCCATTACCACAGGCAATTTATACGATATGGAAGCGGCAGCAGTCTATCAGGCTGGTATTCATTTTTTTGGTCCGCATCAAATGATATTTCTGAAAATCGTGTCCGACAAAGGAGTCTTGGAAGAAGTTTCAAAAGAACAAATTTCCCTTTTGATGGAAAAATATCAACAGTGCATATTTGATTATATTGATCTGTTTTCTACTATATCACTAAAAAGTGGAAACTGTAAAGACCATTTATGTCCGAAAAATGAACAACTTATTGAGACATTTTGTGCTGATTTGCACTGCACCAAAACAATGCAACATTCTATGAAACAGTATATCCGATACCTGACACTGTCAGAAATAGACTATGTTTCCATAATACATAATATGTATGAGCAAAAGCTGCTTCCCTGTAAAGATAAAAAAGAAGGAAAACAACGTTTTGAAGAATTTAAAAGAAAATTATTTTAACCCCTTTTTTTCACATATCTATGTTGAAAAATCGGTCCGAAACCATGCGCGCACGCAGGCAATCCTTGAGAAATTTCCGTCTGCAGAGATAATCAAAATCAATCATTACAAAGATGTGTTCTGCCGAAGCAGACAAAACTGTCAGCTTCAACACTGTACACAAAAATTGATTCTTGCCGCCAGACAGGGGACACTGCTTTACGAGGGGGCACCTGTCTGCCAAAGTTTTGACAACCAGTATTTTTACTATACATCCTGTATTATGAACTGTATATTTAACTGCGAATACTGCTATTTAAAGGGAATGTATCCCTCCGCAAACATTGTAGTGTTTGTGAATCTTGAGGATATCTTTGCAGAAGTTACACAGAAATTAGAAAATCATCCTCTCTATCTATGTGTATCGTATGATACTGATTTGCTGGCAATGGAACCGATCACTGGCTATACACAGGAATGGTGCAATTTCGCCGCAAGACATGAAAATTTAAAAATTGAGATCCGAACAAAATGCGCAAATAAAACCTTTTTTCAAAATATTACTCCATTTTCAAGGATAATCTATGCTTTTACGTTATCTCCACAGGCAGTCATAGAAACCTTTGAACATCATACCCCTTCTTTGACAGAACGACTATCCTGCGCTACAGAATTGATCCGAAAAGGTTGTATGGTACGGCTCTGCTTTGATCCAATGATTTACGTCCCTGATTGGAAACGACATTATCAGGAAATGTTGGATCAGGTATTCTGCAGTATTAATATAGAAGAAATAGTGGATGTCAGCGTCGGAACATTTCGCATTTCACAGGACTATCTAAAAAACATGCGAAAACAGGAGTTCAAATCTGCAGTTATTTGGTTTCCTTTTCAGAGAGATAATGGCTACTGCCATTATCCAGATGATTTGATGGAACAGATGGAATGCTTTTTAATAGAAGGATTAGAAAAAAAAATTTCCAGGGAGAAGATTTTTCGATGGAGAACATAAATAAAAAAGCAGCAATTGTAACTGGAGCATCGTCCGGAATCGGGTATGCCGTCAGTAAAACACTGATTGCGCTCGGTTATGAAATATATGGATTCGGCAGAAATTTTAAGAATACAGACTGGAACGCAGTGGATAACGCCCATCCAATTGTCTGTGATATACTAAATACAGATCAATTATGTGCACAGATAAAACAAATCACAGCACAGAATCAAGTTCATGTCTTGGTGAACAATGCAGGCATAGGATATTATGGACTTCACGAAGAACTGAATCCAGATAAAATCCAAAAGCTTGTACGGACAAATCTGGAAGTGCCAATGATTTTGACCCAGCAGCTTCTTCGTCCTTTAAAGAAAAATGCCGGATATATAATCAACATTTCCTCCGTGACAGCAGGACAATCCAATCCTCACGGCTGTGCTTACGGTGCCACAAAAGCAGGACTTGCCAGTTTTTCACACAGCCTGTTTGACGAAGCGCGGAAATATGGTGTAAAGATCGTAACAATTTTTCCAGATATGACACAGACAAACCTCTACCGCAATGCAGACTTCAGGGAAGGAGACGAGACAGAATCTTATCTCCTTCCAGACGATGTTGCGAAAGCGGTGGAGTGGGTTCTGAATCAGCGGGAGAATGTCATTGTCACTGATATTACATTAAAACCACAGATTCACCGGATTAAAAGAAAACCATTTAATGAAAACTTTTGATATTAAAACTTTCTTTTCAGAGACTAAATCACTATCGGATGAAATCAATAGAAATTTAGTCTCTAAAAAAAGAGAGAAAACAATCATTCCAACTTTTTAATCGCTTCTAGAACCTCCTCAGAAAGATAATCCAATAAAAAATTGCTGTTCAAATGTTTATCTAGGCTTTCACTCTTCTCTTTTATTTCCTTATTAATATGCTCAATCTCCTCCCTGAGTCCGTTTGCAGAAAGACGCTTTGCCCCCTGTCCCCATACAATCATCTGTTCCATTCGGTCAGATGTGGCTACAGTGACATTATACTTTTTCCCTAACTTGTTTGTCACTTTTTCAATATATTGATCGGCCGTCTCCGATTCCTTTGTGTACACCACATGAATATTATGATACTGCAGAACTGCCCCCTGACCACCATGAACCTTATATGCATCAAAAACAAGTATCAGATTTACCTTTTTATATCCCTGATAATTACACAGAATATCCATTAATAAATCCCTTGCA
Organism: Lachnospiraceae bacterium; assembly: GCA_029068555.1. Classification (GTDB taxonomy): domain Bacteria; phylum Bacillota; class Clostridia; order Lachnospirales; family Lachnospiraceae; genus COE1. The sequence continues at coordinate 5,466 of JAIECJ010000198.1, read as the reverse complement.
CTTTCAATATTAATCTTCGCCAGCTCGTTCAATTTTTCCCATGCAAAAATGATATTGTAACCATCTACAAGTAAATATGAATCTTTTCTTTCATTTTTATGTGAATTCTCAACACCCTGACAAATGTCCTGTTTCACTTCTGATGATACAATTGTTTTACCCCAGCCACGCCTTTTTTGCTTCGTGCACCCAAATGTCTTTTCAAATATCTCGTCAATTTCTTCCTGCGCAATAAACATGTCTCCAAAATCTGATTTTTTCTCAATACTTCCCTGACTTATTTGGTTAATATTTTTTTCTCTATTATCTATATCGGTCAATCCATCTTTAATATGCGCAAAATCTGCCACTCTGCTCCAATCTACATAATATCCCGCTCCATGGGAACAAAAGATAGAGCCTGTGGGATTTTCTACATCATTTTCTGAATCATATTCACTTTCTAATATCATATTTTCTGCATTGTGACATAGATCATAACCGTTCAATGTACAAAAAACCTTTCCTTTTCCATGACTGAATGAGTTAATCTCCAACTGATAGTCTCTCATGCATATCACTGGTGCAGTTCCCTGAAGTACCGCCACCCCATTTTCAATGTATGGTGATTCAAACTTTCCATTTCTCTGTTGAATATCAGACATAACACGCCCAATCAATTCCTGTGGTACTTCGATCTGAAATGCATAAAACGGCTCCAACAATATACTTTTGGATTTTTTCATTCCATTTCTGACTGCCCGATATGTTGCCTGTCTAAAATCTCCCCCTTCAGTATGTTTCTGATGTGATCTTCCTGAAATTACAGATATCCTCATATCCGTGATTTCAGCACCCATCAAAACCCCAATATGTTTCTTTTCTTCCAGATGAGTCAAAATCAGTCTTTGCCAGTTTTTATCCAACATGTCATCACTGCACCTAGATACAAATTCAAGTCCGCTGCCCCGCTCCAATGGCTCCATAAGAAGATGCACCTCGGCGTAATGCCGGAGCGGTTCAAAATGACCAATCCCAACAACAGGCTCCACAATCGTTTCCTTATAGATGATATTTCCAGCACCAAACTCAACTGCAACATGAAATCTGTTTGCAATGACATTTTTCAACACTTCAATCTGAACTTCCCCCATAATCTGTATATGGATTTCATTCAGCTGTTCGTTCCATACAACATGCAGCTGGGGATCTTCCTCGCCCAGAACACAGAGCTTTTTGTAAAATTCATGTATATTACATTCGATAGGTAATACCAGTTTGTAGTTTAATACAGGTTCAAGAACAGGTGTTTTAATTTTATCCTCGATTCCAAACCCTTCTCCGGAAAAAGTACTTTTTAATCCCGTGACCGCACACATCATTCCGGCACACACTTCATTGACAACTTTATACTGATTTCCAGAATAAATCCTTAACTGGTCTGCCTTCTCGCTCCACGCTCCGTTCGATAAGATTGATTTTACTCTCAGAACGCCTCCAGTAATCTTCATGTATGTCAGGCGGTTGTTCTGTTCATCATATACTATTTTAAATATCCTCGCCCCAAATTCTTCTGGATAATCTTTATCCTGCATAAAACAATCCAGAACTCTTAAAAGCTCATCCACCCCTTCCTGCTTCAATGCAGAACCAAAAAGGCACGGAAAAATCTTTCGCTGCATAATAGCCTCTCGAATATGACATGTTTCTATTTTTTCTGACACAAGAAATTCTTCCATGAGCTGCTCATCACACATTGCCACGCTGTCATAAAATTTCGGATCCGACTTCATGCTGCTCCCAAAATCAATACAAGAAGTATCCAACTGTTTTTGAATTTCATCAAGAACGCGATTCCGATCCGCCCCTGGCTGGTCCATCTTATTGACAAACAAAAAAACCGGAATATGATACATCTTCAACAAATGCCACAGTGTCATTGTATGCCCCTGTACACCATCTGTACTGCTGATGACCAGAATGGCATAATCAAGTACCTGCAGTGTTCTCTCCATCTCCGTAGAAAAATCAACATGTCCTGGTGTATCAAGCAGACAGATTTCTTTTTCTCCTACACAAAACTGTGCCTGCTTAGAAAAAACAGTGATTCCCCTTGTCCGCTCCACATCATAATTATCCAAAAAAGTATCTTTGTGATCTACCCTTCCAATCTTCCTGATGCTTCCGCTTTTGTATAAAATACTTTCCGCTAATGTTGTTTTTCCGGAATCTACATGTGCCAGAATACCGAGTACATACCTATTTGTTTTCATAACCGAATTTATTCCTTTTGACTTATTAAGTCTAGTACTTTATCACAATTTCTTATTATCTATTTTAGTCAGTCGTAATTATTTCATTATTTCTCACATTATATTGACTCGATTAGTCTTTACATTAATTTTCTAAACCGATTCATACACATATACAACTCCTGCTGTCTTGGCATTGCCAGATTGCATGGTATTCTCTGGTTTTTAAAAATTTCTTTTAAACCATTCTTTTCCAACAGCTGGAATAATCTTGCAACAGAGCCCTGCAGAGTCATGTTTCTTCCAAAGAAAGAATGATTCATATATACAAATAAATATCCGATCATTCTCAGTTGCTCCTCGTCAACAAGTTGTTCCAGATATCTCGTATCAATCTCATTCCGGTTGATACTCACCATATCTTTTCCATTTACCTTAATTTTTACATGGTCTCCGTTCCAATCCTTATTCACATGAGCACTTCTGTTGAAGTCCGGCATTGCTACGGCTCTTTCATCACCTGCCTTTGCATGATAACCATACTTCTGTGCAATATCCTTAGCATATTCTGTAATATCATATGTATGATATTCGTCCATCTGGATAATCTTGTCGGCTTTATTAAAATATTCCCCAGAACTTCCTGCAACAAGGATAGTTGATACGCCATAGGATTTATACAATTCCCGCACTCTGTCAATATAAGGGGTTATCGGTTCCTTATCCTTCGTCACCACCAGCTGCATCAATTCGTCCCGAATCATAAAATTTGTAGCGCTCGTATCTTCGTCTATCAGAAGCACCTTGCACTCTGTCTCGACAGCCTCAACGACATTTGCAGCTTGTGATGTACTTCCACTGGCATTCTGTGTGCTAAAGCACTTTGTGTTCATTTTATTGGGCAGATTATTGATGAACATAGATATATCTGTCTGTGATATACTTCTGCCGTCCTCTGCCCTGACTTTCACGGAGGAAGATTCTGAGAACACATACTCTCTTCCATCTCCCGCGATATGGTCATACACGCCCATCTGAAGTGCCTCAAGCAAAGTGGACTTGCCATGATATCCTCCACCCACAATCAGCGTAACCCCTTTAGGGATTCCCATACCACTTATTTTCACTCCATCTGGCAGTTCCATTTCTATTTTCATTGACTCTGGTGATCTAAATCTCACTGCATCCTTTAAAGGCTCCTGTGAGATTCCTGACTTCCTCGGCAGAATGGAATTATCTGCGATAAATGCAATCAAATCCATATGTTTCATCTCATTCCTGATAAAGAACTGATTTTCTGTCAGACGCATTACATTATCTAATTCCGTAACATTGATATTTTTAAAAAGAACTGTTTTGTCAACCACATCAGGCAATGTGCGGAATAATATCGTTTCCAGCTCACCTGCATTGATTGTCCTTCCATTTGCCGGAAAACCAACCTCCAGTCTGATCGTCACCTCACCATTTTTTTCATTGATCTGACATGCAGTCCGATCCAGTATCTGCTGTCCACACCTGCTAATGTGTATCATTCCACTTTTACCAGAGCCCCGCTGTTTTGAATTTTTTGTTACTTCTGAACCGATTTTCCTCAACAGGTAATCCTGTGCTGCTATTCTTTTATACTTCTTATCATAATATTTTGATGGAATCCCCGCACTCTTTCCACTAACGACAATACGGAGCTGCGACGGTGACGCAAAAGGGTCTCCCTGCACATGCTCTATGTCTAAAATATAACTGCTAAACTGATACTCTCCCTTTGTATCCTTGTATGCTGGATATCCCCTATGGTCTATCCGTTCCAAAATATTTCTTAAGTCCCTATCTGATCTCATAATGCCATTCCTTTACAACGTTTTCCCTTGTGATAATATTTTTTTCAAATTACATATTGACCAAACAATATATTTTTTAGATAATGTTTGTATTACTTTTTATTATAAACTAAAAACGTCCAAATTTGTAGAGTTATTTTTAGAAAGGTTATTTTTTATGAACGAGAAAAGAAACAAACGTTTGATGCACATTATAAAACGTGTCCATGGATTGATTGAAAATGACGATTTGCAGAAACAGCGCAACTCACAGAATCAACTGGGCTCCGTTTTCGAAAATGATAAAAGATTTCGTTTTATCCCTGTAACTGTGAATACAATGCACTGCGAATGGACAGAATATGTATATTCCAACCCCATCGAAAATGATTTCAAAATCATCTTTTACTGCCATGGCGGTGGCTATATGACTGGAAGTTGCATGTATGCCCGCGAAATTACCACGAAACTTGCAAAAAAGAATTCCTGCAAAATTTTTAGCTTTGATTATCGTCTTGCCCCAGAGCACCCACACCCTGCCGCCCTAGAAGACGCCTTATCTGCTTGGAAGTACATTCTCTCCTGTGGATACCTCCCTGAAAATATAATATTTGCCGGAGATTCTGCTGGCGGTAATCTGTGTCTGGTACTGACTCTCCTGTTAAAGCAGCTCGAAATGCAGATGCCAAAATGCCTAATTTTATTCTCTCCCTGGACTGATATGACTACTTCCGGAAAAAGTTATCACTCCAAGGAATTGCTGGATCCTGTACTAGACAACAATTACATACAAAAAGCACTAAAATGCTACCTGCAGGATACACCTCCAACTTCCCCATTTGTATCGCCAGTTTTTGCGGACTTTAATGGATTTCCTCCTGTCTACATACAAGTGGGGGACAATGAAATATTATTGGACGATTCACAGATGCTGTATAACCATTTGTTGAAATACAATGTATATGCCCAGCTGGATATTTTCCCTGGACTATGGCATGTATTTCAAATGTCTCCAATTAAGGCATCGCGAACTGCGATCAACAAAGTTCACACTTTCATCAGTAAATTGGATACATTATAACCGTGATTTTTTCATAGCTATGAGTGATTTTGATATGCAGTTACCAGATGTATATATTTTTTACCTTGCTATGACATGAAAGAATGACTGTAATATTATGAAAAACAGTCATCCTTTCATAGAATAACCGTCATATTTATATCCCTACACGGTGATCCTTTTATCTCATTTCCGTGATTCTTTCATCTCTTGACAGTTATTTCATCATAGAATAACCGTTAACTTTTCATTTCTCCACAGTCATTCTTTCATGAAACTATGGCTGTATCATTCATAAATACTGGCTTTCTTGTTTTCTTTTATACATATTCATATTATTTATACATTACCATAC
>JAIECJ010000197.1 GCA_029068555.1 Lachnospiraceae bacterium | reverse complement strand
ATCACGCAAAGTGGTGAATACGACGCATACGCGTCGTTATATAGATGGCAGGAATGATTTTTCAAACACGCTCTAGGCCTCGACGCGTTACAATTCACACCAACGCCAGTTTTCATCAGCTTATAAGTTATTGCGGTGTGAATTATAACAGATTTTGCACACAAAATGCTAAAAGGCAAGCATTTTGGCGCATGATTCCCACTACCTTGGTGTAGGTGTGAACAGTAACGTCGACGCAGCCACCGCTGCACCTGCGTTTGCGAAGCATCACTCTCAGAAAAATATTAATAAAACCTTTTATATCCGGCTTATTCTATCTGAATTTTTCAGCCATGCATCCCGTTTCGTTATATAGAGTGCCTTGAAAATGTCGATATCCTCAAGTGTCGTAATCTTGATATTCTTGTTAGAACCACATGAAAAATGCAGTTCCTCCCCAAGCTCCATCATCAGGGTATTTGTATAAACCGCATTGGTAATTCCCCGCTTCAACGCCTCCCTGTGTGCCCAGAGTGCTTTCCCAAATCTATATGCCTGCGGTGTCTGTACACGCATGATGTCGTTTCTGTCAATCCCAACATGGCCGCATTTTCCATCCTCTGTCCGCATGATGGTCTCCTGGCACCGCACTGCCGAAAGCCCCGAGCCGTATTCCAGCGCCTTTGTGATGCAGTCCGTGATAATTTCTTCCGAAACCATCGGACGAACCGCGTCATGTATTATCACGATATCATCCTCGCTGCAGGTATTCTCCAGCGCCACAAGCGCATTCCGTGCGGATGACTGCCCGTTATCCCCCCCGTCCACTATCCAGCGCAGCTTGTCGATGCCGTCCGCGGCTGCATAGCTTTTCAGGACATCATGCCAGCCGTCAATACACGAGACAATGATTCCGTCTACTTCGGGGTGATGCTGGAAAGCTTCCAGTGTATAGATGATAATAGGTTTCTCATAGATACTTATAAATTGTTTCGGCACGGACTGTTCCGTCCGGGAGCCGCTTCCCCCTGCCAGTATCAATGCGATATTCACACCCACCCGCTCCTCTCCTGTATTATCTGGCACTCTTAAATATCCCCGTTTTTCATGGCATACAGCGCCTTAAACATTGCCACATCCTCCACTGTGTTAATCTTGAGATTCAGGTCAGACCCCTTTGAAAAGTTTACGTTCCTGCCTAACCTTGATATCATGTTGTTGGTATCATTTTCAGATATGATGCCTTTTTCCAGTGCTTCCTCATGCGCCTTCTTCAGCTCGCCAAGAAAGAATGTCTGTGGGGTCTGTATCCGCCGGAATGCATACCGTGAGATGGACAGTCTGCCTGTCATGCCGTCGTCTGTCATCATGACATTGTCCATGGAAGTCACCGCCGCGACCCCCATCCCCTTCTTCCTGCAGGTATAAATGCTGTCCGAGATAATTTCGTCTGATACCATGGGACGTATTGCATCATGAATGATAATGATATCGTCCGCCGAGCAGGACTCCATCAGATTGTCCGCCGCTATTTTTGATGTTTCCTGTCCGGTTCCCCCGCCCTGTATGACCCATCTGAGCTTGCTGATACCGAACTGTTTTGCATATGCCTCAACCATGTTTTCCCAGCCCTTGAGGCATGCTACCATCATGGCATCAATTTCCGGATGGTTCTGGAAAATTTCCATGGTATATACGATAACCGGTCTGTTGTATACATTCACAAACTGTTTTGGGATGTCCATCCGGAATGTCGGATCCACACCTGCCGCCAGCAGTAATGCTATGTTCATTCTTCCCTCTCCTTTATCTGACTCAAAATCCGCACCGTCCTGTCCAGTCCCTGCGCTATCGGTGTTAATGCTTTCCACCCAAGCTGCGCGAGCTTTATTCCATCCAAAACAGCCTTCGTTGCAGTGGAATATCCTGCGCGCTCTATATCATCAGGCAGCTCAAATACAACCCTTGTCCCTGCCTCTCTTGCAAGAAGGGATGCCAGTTCCCGCAATGTGATGTCGGACTGGGGATCGGCAATATTTACTGCACTTCCCGGTTCTCCCTTTAATAAAAGATACAGCGCAGCCGACGCGGCATCAACCACATAGGTATAGGAGTAGAGCTGGTTTCCTTCACTTTTTAATACAATGTCCTCTCCCGCTGCCGCTTTCCTTATGAACTGGGCGACTGCCTTGGAATCTTCTGCTGCCATTGTTGGTCCATATACCCGTGAGAACCTTCCTATGACAAAGTCCTGTCCTTTCTGCGCCGAAAAGGCGTTGCAGAGCGCCTCCCCCAGCCGCTTGCTTTCCGGATATCCCGCGCGTGCCGTATTGCAGTCAATATAGCCGAGATATTTTTCATCAAATTTATCCACATCATTCCTGTTTTCCCCGTAGATTTCCACAGATGAAAAGAAGAAAAAACGTCCGCACTGATGGCTGGAAGCGTACTCCAGCAGATGATAAGTTCCCTGCACGTTTGCCGTTATTGTACCTATGGGATCCATGGAATATGCCCTTGGGTGCGTGTTGCTTGCCGCGTGAAGGATGTAATCCATTTGTCCAAGCTCCGGCAGCGGATTATTGATATCATGCGGAAGCCATGTAAAATTGGGATTATCCCAGTATGTACAAAAACGCCCCTCCGCTTTCTGCCTGCTGCGGCTTACGGCATAAATCCGGATGTGCTGCCCATATTCCGTGTTTCGTTTCATCAATATATCAATAATTACAGAAGCAATCATGCCTGTAGCGCCCGTTATCAGAAATGTCTTATTGTCCAGTTTTTCCCATGGAATATCCATTCCCAATACACATTTAATATCTGTCTGGTACATTTCATTTTGCAGTATATTCATATCCAGTCCCCCAACACTTCCTCTATCCAATATTTAATATATTCTTTGGGATTACACCGCTCCTGTACTATCCTGCGGCATTTATCACCATATATTTTTAGCAGCTCCCTGTTGTCCGCCAGCATTGCAATACAGTCTGCAATCCTTTCCATGTTACCGACATCACAAATACAGCCATTTTTTTCCTGGCTGATAAATTCTCTTGCACCACTTACATCCGTAACCACAGGCACGCATCCATATCCCATTGCTTCCAGCATGGAAAGGCTCGTCCCCTCATACTCCGAAACATTGACAAAGACATCCTGACCTTTCCAGAAAACGTCCATCTGGCTTTTGGGCAGTCTGCCCATCAGCTGTACCTTATCCTGCAGCCTTTTTCTGGATATGAACTGTCCAATCAGCCCGGAACATTCCCCTTCGCCTGCAATCTGGAAAATATAGTCCATACCCTTTTTCTCCAAAAGGCCGATCAAATCCATAAGTAGGTCTGCACGCTTCGCCTGTTTCACAAGCCTTGCCGCATATCCAATCCGCAGTGCACCGGATGCATTTATCTTTCGTCTCCATGACATGTCCATCCCTACCGGCTGCTCCCTTGTATAATACGAACCATGGTCAAAACCGTACAGCTCCTGCATGTGGTCCCGTATCTGGCTGCTCACACAAAATATTTTATCCATATACTTTCCCAACATCATATATGCATCAAAGAGGCTCCTGCTGTCACTGTGGATTACTGACACGATCTTTACAAGGCCAGGATATTTGCGCTTTACAATGGATGCCGCCATAAATGCACAGCCTGCAAAATTGTTAATAAAGATAAATGGCATCCTGCCCTCCATGTACCTGACCATCTGCATGATTGTATTTTCTTCCGGTATGCGTCTCACCATAGCCTCATACTGTTCCTCTAGTGCAGGCTGCCCTGTACAGCCCAACAAGGCGGCATTATACCCCGCATCCCTAAGTCCCTCTGCCAGATTTGCCGCCCAGAGCTCCGTCCCGCCCCATCCAATGCCCTCATACATGTCAACCAGGATTGTTTTTCCACTATCAGCGGCAGAATGACTACAGACACTTCCAGACATCCGCTTTTCACATAAGCCATACAGTACACCCAGATCCACGATGCCGCCATCCATACCCATCCCCGCAAGTTGGTCTCTGATAGCTTTCTCATGGGTACTCGAAATAATGATGCTGCATTGGGGAAATGTTTTTAGTACATTTGGCGCAATGACTTTCTTCCCATAAAGAAACGTCCCCCATTTCGAGGCATCGTTGTCTGTAAAATAATCAAAATCCATATCCAGATACTCAAGCAGTGCCTTATATTTTTTCGCATATACGCCTGCACCAAAAAGTATGCGCGTGCTCATCAATTCAATCCCTCCGCCTTGTAACCCAGTCGGGTAGCTGTATCATGCCTAGTACACTCTTCTTTGCCCAGTCTATTCGTTCCTCCGAAATTCCTTTTTTTACGAAATCCTCCTTTATCTTCTCCGCAGTCTTTTCATTTAATACCGCGATTATCACCACATCAAATTCTAAATTTTGCAGCTCATCAATACTTGTAACATCCAGTCCATGACCACGGTATGTCATGTAATGAAGGTCTGCCCAGCCCACTACTTTGATGCTCTGTGACTTATCACAGTATTCCCTTACCGCTCTGCCAAATGTCCCTGCACCATATATGATTATCTTCATCCCAGAACGGACCTTTAAAAAGGGTATGAGTGCCATCCCTGTTCCCAAATCACCATATGATTTTGCCAGCAGGATAAACCACATATAGAAATAAAGCTGCATCTTCAGCACATCATTATACAATGGAACAGATTCAAATTTCCCTAGTAACAGACTGTATATATTGATGAAATTACTCCGCGGCACTTTTGCGCTGCTTTTTACAATAGACCCCTGTCTCTGCCGATAATGGTAAAGCGGCATATTCGTCACGCATATCGTTGTTGCATCCAATAGACACGGAAATGTACATGCTACATCTTCGCCATAACTGATCTGATCGCTAACTTTATTTTGATTTTTCACAATAATATCTTTGCGGATCAGTTTGCTCCACAAAGAGGCCATAAGTCCAAATTCATAAAAGTGAGTATCCATGAGCATTGTTTCATAGATTAAGCCTCTCTCGCTTTCCGAAACATATAAACCTTCTTTTACATTATTTTTTCTAACACTTTGATAATCCCCGTACTCCTCATAACAAGCAAAGGCAATAATATCTGCCTCTCTGCCATTTTCAATCAAGCTCTGGTAAGTGTCCAATTCAATCCAGTCATCACCATCCACAAAAGCTATATATTCTCCAACGGCAATATTTACTCCTGCCTTACGCGCACTTACCAGCCCTCTATTCTGTTTGTGAATCACACGAATTCTACTGTCCGCCAAAGCATATTTATCACATATCATACCACTCTGGTCAACAGAACCATCATCGACCAAAATAATTTCAAGATTTGAATAAGTCTGTTTTTGAATACTGTCTATACATTGGCAAAGATACTTTTCAATATTATAGACAGGAACAATCACACTAATTTGCGGCAATTTCTTCCGCTCAATGAACTTCATCCTTTCACTGCCCTGACATAAAGCATTTCTTTTCTAATGTCTTCCATCTTGACAATCCGCCGGCTTACAATATCAAAATGAGACAACAATTTTTCTTCTAAAATTTCTTCTGTCAATGTCTGGGGCTCACATTCTGTAACAGGCTCATTCAAATTAAAGCTTCCCAAAATACTTCCACCTGGTTTCAATATTCTAATCAGTTCACTCGCCATCTTATCAAGATTGTCAACGTGATCCAAAGAATTAATCGTGATCAGCCAGTCTGCATAATTATCAGGAATAGGAATCCTGTCCTCACTACACGTTACATACACCATATCCTGCCGGACTAATTCATCTCCAAACTTCTCCAAGTATCTCGCAGCCAATACATCTACACCAATTTTTACCGCCGGAGTTTTTGTCCATGCAAGACTTCCCCTTGGACCACAGCCAAAATCAACAACGACTTTATCTGTCCAAAAGGAATCGTCTTCCTCCCCTGCTACTTCGAGCATACGTTTTTTGTATAATGTATTGCTAAAATGATTCCCTTCCTTTTTAAAGACAGCAGACCAGAATGCCAGTTCCCCCTCATATTTATCTTTTATGGGAATAAATGACTTGATTTTACTCTCTGGGGCAAGCTTTTCCCTTAAAATCTGCATTTTTATTTCTTCATAATATGTCAAACTGGCTATGTATATCGCATCAAAATATCTCTCTTTAATCTCATCTGGCGCAATGATTTCCTTTTCGTGAAATAGCTGTCCATGCTTTTTTGAATCATTATCGCAAAATGCCAGAATTTCAAATCCTTCTATGCACCCTCTTTCGCATAGTTCTTCAAAGTACATTCCCGTTCCCCATACAATTATTCTTTTCATCATATATCTTTCTCCAATATCCTTACAATGTCCTCTGGTATCAATCCCATTTATCACTTTTCTATATTACTCCATCCGGTCAGATATTAGAATCGTGAACTTCCTGTTTCGCATCATTGCGTCGTAAAATTTCCAGACGATGCCACCGCATCGCCGTCGAAATTTTGCCTGGTACTGGCACGGACCATACAGTCCACAACTCTATATTTTGTCTGATGGAATACTAAAGCGTGTTTGAAAATGCTCTAAAACCATTTTATCCCTGTTCCCCTGAATATCATGCACAATTTCCAGAATGCATTTACCATCATTTCCAATCCCATAAATTATAACTTTGTCCATCCTTAGTTCCCCATTTACTATAACCAAATATTTTTAGCAGGGTGTCTTCCTCATTCCGAGCAATGCCAACATACACTTAAAATCTATTGCAGTAATAGTGTCAATCCCTTTTATCTGCAAATTTTTTATCATTTCGCATTGAACTCCTTTATTATCTACAGCTACCACATAAGCAGACATTTCATCCTCCTCAGTCAGTTCGCTTAACACTTTTACACTAATTCCACATAGTACATTTTGAATATGCGATCTTTGTGTGACTACAATTTTTATTCTTTCCTTATTTATATGTTTAATAAACAATAGGTATTTTACAAACACCTCAGCAAGTTTGCCTGCACCATAAATAATAACCCTTACTCCCTGCTGAATTAGCAGTTCAAGTCTCCCAGCCTGCACACTGCACAGACCTATATCAGGCTTCTCAATTCTGTGCCAAATTGCATCCATTACCTGAATATATGTATCCTCACTTTTTTGAGCAGCAAGATTAAACATGGAAACAGCTACTGCCATTTCAGTATAGCTAGCTTTGTACCATTCGTATACACCACGATTTACCAGATTGTCTTTTAATCCCTGCAGCGCTTCCAAAAAGCACAGTGGAGTTTTGTCATTTGTAGCCTGAAGGCTGCTTGAATTATTTATCCTATAATATTGCAGTTTCTGATTTAATATAGCAATGCGCTTCGCATATGTCATAGCTGTATACACAAAAAACAAATCATTTGTCCTTGGAATTGATTGAAACCAAATTTCATTAGTGATAATAAACTCACGCAAAAAAAGTTTATTCATAGGTCCAGAGGACGTAATTTGAAAAATAGTATCTTTTATATCGACCGCTCCTTTGACACCTTCTCCAAAATGCTCTGGGTACACACTTGTCCACGAATCTTCAACAGCCTTTTTGCTCCTATTATCATATCGCATCAAATCAAATATCAAAATATCCGTTTGATCTGACTCTGCTTTTTTTACCAGTGTTTCAACCATGTCCAGTCTGCAGAAATCATCTGCATCAACAAAAAGCAGATACTTCCCTTTTGCTTCCCTGATTCCACAATTGCGTGCAACACCTGCAAATTTATTATTCTGTTTTAATAATTTTATTCTTCTGTCCTTTGACTGGTATTTTTGCAATATATGGTAAGTACTATCAACTGAACCATCATCCACACATATTATTTCAAGGGCAGAGTAAGTCTGATTTATCAAACTATCCAGACAATCTCCAATAAATAATTCAGCATTGAATGATGGAACGATTACTGATACCAACTCATTTTGCATATACTTGCTCTCCATATAATATTTACTAACATTGAATCCATTCTTTAGGGATAATACTGTTTCGCCAATGTTTTGGACAAATGACTATTTTATCTTTCTTTGAATTTAAGTATGCAGCCCAATAACTAAATGTACTATTGGCTATAATATTGTGGCTACAATGTTTCATAATGGCAAACTCCTCATAATCATTAAATCCCATTCCGCTGAGATATATTTTTTCGTCATGTATTTTCATATTTTCTTTAACCCAGCTGATATCATCCGAAAATATTAAAAATATCGGATTCACTATCTTTTTTTGAATTATCTGAACTGCCTTTCTATAATATGCCGATTCACTTATATCACGGTTAAGCTTTAAGAAGTCCCCTCTTCGTATATGTAGCGAAACTGTATTTTTTTTGCTTAAAATATCCCGTAACTCCCGCGGAAGTTTTACTTTATCTTTCAGTGAGAATTCGTGCTGCAAAACTAACTTAATGTCATCATAATATTTTAAATCAAAAAAATATCCTTGATAGTATGTCGGCAGCATTCTGTCCACCCATGAAAGTTCCCTTTCAAAATTAAAATTCTCTCTCTTATACTTCCATAACCAAAAGCCCTGGTTTGCCAGACCATAAACAGCCTGTTGTAGATACCCTGACTGCTCTATATATTTCCATGGAATAAGCACCCTGCCATCCGCTACCGGAAGCTTAATATTAAAATGTAATAGCCCATACTCACGATATGCCAATTTCTTTTTGAAATAGGAGTTCTTCTCTTTCCCGATCAAGTCTTCATTGTTAATAAACCGTGTGTCAAGATACACTTTATGTCCAGTTGTCACGCTGATTTTTCTTGCAAACGCATACTGAAACATCTGGTTTCCTAATCCATCTGATATTCTTACAATGTTCATACAACTCCTAGTACCTTTCCTTTAACATCGCCACTTTCAATATTTATATTTCGTATAGTATATCTTCCAGTGAAATAATCGGACATTTTATTTTTCTGGAAAGCTGCTCCTCTATCTCATCAAAAAAGGTTATTGCTGTAACTACAACAGCATCCACTGCTTCTAATTCATCTTCCATAGATACAATGTCCACATCGGAATAAACAGAGTCAGCTTTTTTATCAATCCCATATGCTACAACTACATTCGTGTTTTTGAGTTCATCAGCCAGTGTTCCGCCCACATAACTCATTCCATATATCGCAACTTTTTTATACCCATTCTTTTCAAAATATGTAGAAAGATTCTTTCCGTCCTGTTTTACTTTTACCCACTGGTTCATCATAAGAAATAATGCCAAATGCTTGTCAGACATGGACTGAATTCTTTGACTCCTGCCCACTGATACTTTTCCCACTATTCCTACCCCTGCTAGTGCTCCTGCTAACGCTGATAAAATCGAAATTGCCTGTTTATTCATCTTATTTAAAGCCTCCTTATGCAAAAAACGGATATACACTTCTGTCACTGGCATTCATGCCTATTTACTTTATAAAAGAAAATAATCCGTACCGCCACTCGCCATTATGTGAATCATTATCATATTTATGTATGTCCACATTATATTCAATCTTCCCCTCCGCGGTACAAGAAAATTCTGCCAAATGTAATGTATGAAAACATTCTGCCACTGTTCTGGCATAAAAAACTCTGTGTGCATTAAACTCTACTCTTTCTTTGCCAATCGGCAAAGAAAGATATAGCCTCCCACCTTTTTTTAACTTTTTTTGAATATTTTCAAAACATTTAAAACAGGCTTCCGGATCAATGGGATCCCCGTACCTTCCAAGCCCGAAATGTTCCAAAGAACAGAGTGCCGACATACTTCCTATACTCTCATCCGGTATCTGATGAAGTGTTGTCGCATCATCAACTATTGCATGTAGATGCTCCACTTCTCCCGGAAATTTACGGATATCTATCATTGTTACATCTATTTGTGCAGCTAAAAGATGTGCAATAAATCCATCCAGTCTTGAACCAATATCAAAGTGATTCTTTATTCCTGATTTTATGACTAACCTTGCAGCCCATAAATCCTGCCAGAAATAATTTTGGATTCTCCCTGCCGGAGCATATTTGTCTACTATAATCGGCCACATATACTGTTCTTGTATTGCAAAATTTGAACGTCTATTGAGCATTTGATATTCTTCTGCATCTGATTTTACAAATGTCTGGTCTATTATCCCAAATTCTGCACAGTATATAGTATAGTTTGCATTAGACAGTACCGACTTTATTATGTGTGAATCTGTGCATCCCATCTGTTGTTTTACTCCGTACAGAAAAATCAGTTTCGTCGTATCAATTTTCAGCCGCAGACACCAATTATATATTTCAGTCGCATATGAATTTGCTATGATTATATAATCAATTCCATCCGGTATTTCCCTGCTGTCATATACCGGTTTACCCATATATGTATCTGTTGATTTATTTGTTTCAATAAAGCCAATGATTTCTTCATTGCACTGATTCTCTATAAATCTTCTGGCATAGTTCCCTATTCCCCAGACTAGTAATTTTCTCATTTTTCCCCTCACGAATGTCTCATGAAAATATGACTGTTGTCGTTCAAACCTTTATCTATAATCTTTATATCTTCATAATGTTCTCCCCTTGCCAGTTTATTGATATGCGCACATATAGCTACCTGTGACACTCCTGCTACCAAACCTGAACACACAGACAATGTATACATATCCCTTATTACCTCTAAACCCAGCAAATATTTATGATTCTTTCTGCTGTTTTTACTAAATGCAACCGATTGGTTTTTGTCGCTTCGTATTATGTCATCATAATAGCAAATCCGTCTTTCATACTTCTCCACAAAACGCTTTAAAATTCTGCTATCATCCGTTGCAACAAATATTCGGGTATATGGCTTTTTATATAACAATACATCTATTTCCTTAAAGCATTCCTCCTCTGTTATGTACACCGGATGATTATTGTAGCTGGCACGAAAATCGGTTCCTCTTATATGAACTCCCAAGATTTTACCTTTATCAATATTTAGCTGATTCATTCCCATAGAAATATATTCCCATGTAGACTGATTAAACCGCATATATTTTTTTACAATATACCCCATTGCATTCATATATCTTTTGTTTGCCTTATAATTGCAATATTTACCAGTAAAAATCAGCTCAACCATCTGTCGATGGACAATATCAGCATTAATCACATTACGGCTCATTTTTGCACTCTTTACCCCTATTAACGCAGGCTGATTAAAGTAATACTCAAATGGATTCCTTGTTTCATTAACTTTTTCCATATCTGCATAAGAAAATTCAGATCCTACATTTATCACAGGTATATAGCCACACACATCAGCAAAATACAGATATTCAAGCCAATACCTATACATTGCAAAGAAACCAAGATTTTTATTATTCTCTGCTATATAATATATTATTTTATTACTGTTTAGCGGACCACAGTGCCTTATCCGCATCCGAAATAGATTACGCTCCGCGTTGTCTTTCGATATAAAACAATGTTTCATTTTATTCATAACAGTTCCTCTTTCAAAACATTGCCTAATTCGTTCCTAACCTTACCGTTACTCAAGTTCACAAACATAATACTCCCTTATTTTTTACACATTCTTCAACCTGCCTTTGAGATTGATCAAATTTTGTTCATCTGCCAAATAATAACTCTCTAGCTATTATTAGAGCTAACACTTTTTCATATTTTATTTATAATTTTATTTAATTTAGCGGAAAAATTTTTTTCACTCCATCTTCCTGCTCTTTTATATCCTTTTTGCCGCATTTGCTGTCTTAGATTATCGTCACACCACATCTTCCTTATACATTCTGCTATCTCTTCAGGCGAATCAGGATTGAATAAAAGTCCTGCGTCTCTAACCTGTTCAGGCATTGCATATTTATTCGATACAGCCACAGGACAGCCTAATGCCATCGCTTCAAGCGGCGGTATGTTTGTCGGGCCAAAGTAGGATGGCATAATTAATCCTACAGCATGTTTATAAAGATATGTTATATTCCCATTACTAACAAACCCTTTTATTGTCACATTGTCATCCAAATGATTTTCAGAGATATATTGCCGAACCATTTTCAAATTGTTCTTTTCTGATCCGACCAAAACCAGATGAATATCACAAATATCTTCTGCAAGAATTCTGACTGCCTTTAACAGGTTCAGGTGATTTTTATGCTGCCAAAACTGGGCTGGGTAAAATACATATTTCAGCGGAACTTCTATTTCTTCTTCATCACACTTCGCAATGTGACTTGGAACTACAAACGGCAGACTGATTATATGCGGTAGCCTTCTTCTCATATATGGCAAATAGGATTCTATGAATTGATGTTTCCCAACCTTGGAATCTGTCAACACACACCATGCATATCTTGCCTTAGATGCAAAAATGAGTTCCCTCGTTCCATACTCACCCGTTACCTCCGGAAAATGTCCCTCATACCTGTGCATCAAGTCATGAACTGGTGCCAATACCTTAATGCTTAAATTAGGAATAAATATCCCTTGCCTTGTGCACAAGACTGCTTTCACTTTTTCCTTGCGAATTATCTTTCCAAGCTTACTCAAATACATACAGTATATTCTTGAAAATAGAGAATATTTAATATGATACTCCTGTTCCTGTATAGAAAATGAATACCACTGAATATCCAGTATTCGTATTCCATTCTCCCTACACCACTTTCTCCAATATCTGCTGCTACATATTGCAAGCAAATCTTTCGTATCTGTAATTTCCAAAATGCAGTTCATCATCACAGATGCATATTGATGTTCCCCCCCCCACTCTGGTTTTGTGTCCAGTATAACAAGCATTTTTTTACCCATATGCTGCTTTCCCTCTATAATATGCTAAACATCTTATACACCAAAGTATTCCAGAATGCCCAGACTATTATCCTTTCCTGCTATCTTGTAATTTAAATAGTCCTAATATTCCAATCCTTTACACATAGTTTACCTTTTCGTCTTCAACTCCCAAAAACCTTTTTTTATCATCTTCCCCCGCATAAGGTCCTTGTTTCACCTCCACCATCTCAACCTCTTCCAGCACATGAAAGCCATGCCCGCCAGAAACCAGAAGGATAATATCTCCTGGAAACAAATTCCTGCTTTCCAAATAGTCCTCATATTCATCATAAAAGTCCACACGCAAGATACCCTTTTTAATAAACAAAACTTCCTGCGTCAGCACAACATTCCTATGAACCATATTATGCACATGGGCATCTATCACCTTTCCTGCAGGATGATGCATATAAGCTACCTGCTGCGAATACTCATTTGGCGTAATAAAGTCCACACCGCTGCAATCATAATTATTACGAATAATCATTGCAAGAAGCTTGTTCTTTTTTCTTACTTCCTCTACCTGTCCCATAAACTCTCCCTTTTTCAATAAAAAATCCCAATATAAGTATTTTGCTTTCATACTCATATCAGGAAATTCTATTTAGCACAATCTTTATTTTTGCTTTACATGCTTCTATCGCCAATAAACGCTAATATAGTTCCTTTACAAAATAAAGGTATATCAGTCTCTATAACTAACATACCACTTTTCCTTTCTACAATCCCACTGCAAATGCTATAAGATGGAATATTACATTTCTCAGACTTTAACAATAATCTCCCTGACATAAGTATAAAATTGTCAATGTACGTTTAGTCTTTATTTTTCAGACAGCCCTCGCCACAAAATAACTTGTCCATGAAGCAAAGTCTGTTGCCTCTAGTGTCTCACAGTCCAGATTGTCAATCAGTTCAAAGCCAGCATTTTTCAGATAGCTTTCAAGCTCTGGCCTGAAAAAATACCGCATGCTGTGTACTTCGTTAATTGTCTTCGTTTCTCCTGTCCGGTTGTCAATGACAAAAATCTCATAACAGACATCAACAATATTTGTTTTGTCATGCATGACAGGTCTTGCTATTCGTATCAGTCGGTATTTATCGTTCTGCACTTCTTTTACCCGCAACACCGGTTTGTCACTCAACACGCCCGGTCCATACCACACATCAAACAAAAGCAGTCCTCCAACATTTAATGCAGTCCTCGCTGACTGGAATGCTGATAAAATATCTTCATACGTATTCTGGTAACTCATAACATGAAACAGTGAAATCACTGCGTCATATTTTACAGAAGTTTTATACTGTCGTATATCAGCAACAGAAAAGTCAATACTTTCCTTGCATGGTACGTTCCCCTTTGCAATATCTATCATCATCTGACTCATATCTATACCCATGCACTTATATCCCATATTGACCAATTCCTTGTCATGCTTTCCAGTGCCGCATCCAAAGTTAATAACGCGTTTTACATCCTTCCCATACCTTTTCAGCAACAGGTCAACCCGTTCTGCTTCTGTTCTGTAATCCTTATCATGGTAAAATGCATTGTAATAATATGCATAATCCTGAAACACTTCCATACTGTATCCCTCTTATCACCCTAACTGTGTCATTACTTTCTTAACCTTACATACAACACATTCCATCTGTTCCTGTGTTAAGGCCAATCCACTGGGTATATAGAAACCTTTTCTAGCCAGATATTCCGCATTCGGATATCTTTCGTTTTGAAACATCCCCTGTCCCTGATACACAGGCTGTTCATGTATACACCAGAAAAAGGTTCTTGCACCGATACCTTCTGCTGCTAAAAGTTTCTGTATCGTTTTATTATCCGGCTTAATGTCTTTATTCAGTACGATACCATATACCCAGTAAATATTGTCTGCATACTCCGTTTTAGGAATCGGAAGCTGAATACCTTTCACATCTTCCAAGGCTTCTGTATAATACCTTCCCATCTCCCTCTTGCGTTTTACAAACTCGTCCAATCTTTCCAGCTGTGCCAAACCGACTGCTGCCTGCAGATTGGTAAAACGGTAGTTACCACTAATTTCATCATGTACATACCTGACATCCTTTTTGAAACACAGATTACGGAGCAGCCTGCAGCGCTCTGCCAACTCCTCGTCATCCGTCACAACCATTCCACCCTCACCAGTTGTTATGTGTTTGTTTGGATAAAAACTAAATGTACTGATATCACCAAAACTGCCGCATGGTTTTCCATTATATGTCTGACCATGCATCTCTGCTGCATCCTCAATAACCTTCAAATTATATTTTTTTGCAAGGCTAAGGACATTGTCCATTTCAACAGGAAGTCCATATAAATGAACAACCATAATAGCCCTTGTTTTCGGTGTTATTTTTGCCTCAATTTCCTCTACATTCATATTCCATGTATGTATATTACTGTCCACCAATACTGGAACCGCCCCCACCTTTGCAACCGCCATAGAACATGAAATAATGGTAAAGGCTGGCATAATCACTTCATCGCCTTCTCGAATACCCAAAGCCTGAACTGCCACTTCCAATGCAGCTGTACCATTTGATACTGAAACACCATACTTTCTGCATACGGATGCACTCATCTTCTGTTCAAATTCCTTTACAAACGGACCTTCCGATGAAATCCAGCCTGTATCAATACACTCGCATAAGTACTTTCTTTCATTGCCATTAAGCAAAGGCTTGTTTACTGGTATAAAATCCATATTCCTACCCCCTACCAGAATTTTTTGAAGAATTTATGCTTTGTAGTAATATCATAATGTTATTAGGGAATTGCATATAAAACTGTCTCACAATCTGATAATGTATAATGCCTTATTGCCAACTTATAATCAGGGCTTAATTCCAATATATATTTTCCTATATCCAAAATGTCTGTTGGTTTATGATATATACATATAGCAAGTTTTGGATGACACATTTGAATGGTCTCACTTGCACCTTTTAATGCTTCTAACTCTGCACCTTCCACATCCAGCTTAATAAATGTAACTTCATCCGTACCCACAATATCATCTATACGTTCCCCATTTACCTTTATACTCCCACCACACGCAACTCTTGAACCATCTACCATATCTGCAAAAAACAATTCTTCTTTTCTGTCCCACACAGCAGAATTTAAAACATTTACACTTGTTATATTATCTTTTTCCAATCTCTTTAAAATAAGTTCATACATGCCTTTCATTGGTTCAAAGGAATAAACTTTATACGCATTCTCCTTATTCCATGCCATAAAATCATAAATTGTATCTCCGTTGTATGCCCCTCCATCAATAAAAATCTCTTTATTACCTGGCTCAAACATATCAAAATACTGAGTTCCCGTAACTGCCCAGTCATATGCATTATCACTGAATATTGCTACCCGATCTAATGGAAATCCAAACGACCGCAATCGCTCTTTTATATGATTCATATACTTAAACGAACCGATAACCACCAAATAATCTGCATATTTTTCTACTAATTCCTCTGTAGAAATCACTCTTAACCCGTTCACTTTATTTCCAACAATTTGTTGATTGCTGTCACACCAGAACGAAACCAAATATCCACATAAATTCAATATTTCTTTAGTCAGTTTTCCATCGTGTCCACAACCATAAATAATTACTCCTCTGTAATCTTTATCTTTAACAAACCTTTCCATACCTACATGATGACACTTTTTTTGATATTTTCTGAATAATGAGAACACAGAATTTAGAAATGCATCAGAATTTCTTGTTATCATATATTCGACTCTTGCGTTAAACCAATCTTTTGATTCTTCATCAATCAATGCATTATATATTCTTTGCATCTCACTTTTCATCACATCATAATATCCCATTACTGTCCTCCCTATCGAATATCATACGTTTAACCTGCAAATAAGAAACTATCTTATTAAAACCTTTTTCGTGCGCTATTGATTTCATTTCATGATAATAATCTGATGAAGCGATAATCAAAGGGGTGTCAACATTTGATATTAATGTCCCTATTTCTCTGATCGGTATCCCGTACAGATTGTCCAAGTCCTGTGCTGAATATGTTACTGCAAATGTAAGCCTCTGGAATCCTATCATTGCTAACATTTTGTAAATTCTTTTTCCCCAGTCTCCTATTCCATAAATAATTATTTCTTCATCTCCTTGCAGTTCACGTTTTATTCTATTCTTTACTTCTTCTATTGAGTCATCTACCATTTTGCATGCGCGCTGATATACTTTTTTTGCCATATTTATTTCATCAGCTTCTAAGCAATAATAGGATGCTTTAACATACTTATCCTTAAGTGATTCTATACCGCATACCATTATTGCCTCATCACTCCATATATCCCAAAACTTAATAAAATCATATGCATACTGCTTTTTCTTCGCGCATAATTTATCAGGGGCATCAACATGATATACTCCCAATATCTCTTTGACTAATCCCACCTTATAATATTTGCATAATTTAAAACACAAATCATCATCCTGACATATGAAAACATCAGTTGGCAAATAGCAAATTTTATCAAAACATTCACTTTTGCAAGACAAAAACGAAGGGGAGGTTAAATATCCCTGGTCTAAAATTTCTCTATAACACCAGCCTTCATAAACATCATCTCTGGCAAGTATTATTTTTTGCTCCCCACCTTCTTCTTTTATAACACCTGTCAAGTTGTAGACCACCTTTATTTCAGAATCCTCCTGATATTTTTGCAGGTGCTTCTCCAGCTTTTCCGGCATCCATGTGTCATCGGAATCGCAAAAAGCAATATATTGGCCTTTTGCTCTTTGTAACCCTGCATTTATTGCCGAATTTTGTCCACCATTCTCTTTTTTAACATATACAATTCTATTGTCTTCATATGTGTCTATTAAAGCATTCGTATTGTCTGTAGAACCATCATCCACAATAATTAACTCAAAATCTTTAAAAGTTTGTGATAATATACTGTCAATAGTTCTTTTCAAAAAATGCTCTCTGTTATATGTTGGTATAATAACCGTAAACACTGGTTGTTTATTCATTCAATTTATTCCTCTATTCCATCCATCAATTAACGCACGCGCAAATGCTTCTCATCTGTTTAACCACTTTGAAAAACTACCATTTTCAATTACATAATTTATATATATTCTTACCAATTAATGCACCACTTTTTTTATCAGAATACAAAGTCTCAGATTTCTGAACTTTCTTAATAAAGAACTCCAAATAAGACGTTTTTTCATCATATAATTTATTCTCAAACTCATCTTCAAGAAGTCGTTTCTCTATTTCTTTTTCGCTTACGCACTCATCTATTTTTTCCAATACTTTTTCAATCACCATAGAATTATTTATTTTATACCAAGACTGCGTATAATAGTCGCAAAACAACAATTCATTATCAACCACTCTTGCAAATATAATTCCTAAGTTATCTACATCCGGCACCGAATAATAATTAACCTGTTTGTCTCTAATTCCCACACGACAAATTTCATTGGATGCATAAGACAAAATCCATATATCCCCCAAATATTCGATAACAGCTCTATCCACATATCCCCTCATTTCAAAATGCACTTCTTCACAAGTGTCTTTTTCATAATCCCAAAAAACCACATAACCATCATTTTTCACATTATGCGTTACCAATACGAATGTATCACCTGCCTTTATGATTCTGGCATATTGATTGTTCTTACTACCAACCTCGTAAAGACAATACTCACCTATATCTAGATTAATTTCCAAAACCTTATTGCATTGATAACATGGAATAAAAAATTTATTAGCTTCCAGTACACCCTCCGTTCCCAAAAATATTCCATATATATTCATGCATATTTCATTCTGAAGTTTTATAAACCGTTGGTCTATAATTTCTACTTCATAGTTTTCAAGATTCACTTTTATTATTCCGGGATATTTAGCTCCCATCATAAAAAGATATTGTTTATAAACTACAGCCTCACAAAAATATGGAGGCTGTATACTTTCTGTTAAATTTGGTATTTCAATATCAACTAACAATTTATTATAAAGGTTATAAATATTAATTCTTTTACCATACTGTGGAATAAATATAAGGTTATTATCATAAAAACAAATTTTTATATACAAGCTTTCCTGATAAAATGGCTCATTTGGAAAAAGCGCTACCCTTTCTGTTCTCTTATTGCCTACATTGTATCTATATAGTCCATTATAATCTCCTGATGCAAACCATATATCATTATTAATGCGAATACAGTCTTGAAAATAAAATCCTCTTTTTATCATATTTTCCCCTCTATCTATTCACCAGCCAGAACAAGTTTACTTTTGCCAAACATTCGCGTTAACCATTGCTTTCTAAGTACCTTACCTGTCTTAAAGCAATTAAAAAACTGCTATAAACTTATATCCTAAACACATACAATGCTATCAGTATTTTGTATATCTTGATGCCTCACAATCGTAAATATATATCTTACTTTATACATAAGTAATTCCAATATATACATTATGCCGTCTTACTATTTTAATCTCTAATATTCACATTCTGTATCATCACCGGCTTGCCCGTCTGCTGATACATCTGTACCACCGAGCTGCTATCCCCATAATACGCATCACTGAGTACCACTGCCCTGTCTACATCGGCTGTATCATCAAAGATTCCCCAGCCCTCCGCAATATACTGTTCCTTCATCGCCATATACTTTCGCATAATCTCCGGACGCATGGATTGCAGCGTGCTTTCAATCAATGGATGCGGACGCCACAGCAAGGCAGCCTCATCCTGATTTTCCTTAAAAATTTTGAGTACATCCGCTATCTTGTCCATCCACTTTTCATTGTACGCAAGCAGCGATGCGATACCAGTATTGTACAGGATAATTTTCTTCCTGCTTCCATCCGGCTTTTCAATCACATTCCGCCACTCCTTGGGAATGTCCAAATCGTCTTTTTGAGTAGAAAGCACCTTATCGTACTTTGGTGAGCCGATCCCCAGAAACTTCTGTTCCAAATATGCCCTGTCCAGATGCCTTCCCTGTAGTCCGTGTGCCTTTGCAGCCTTCAGGTATTCACTGACATAAATCTGTTTCATGTCCTCCGACTGTACAATCACCTTGTCCGCATTGATAATGCCCGGCATAAAACAAAAATGCTTGATTTTTTCTATCATCTGCTCATTATCCGGACTTACTTCATTCAGAACGAAATATGGAATATAGACTAACTTATCTGTGTACTTTTTCAGATTCTTGGAAAAAAATTGCGGATGTACGGTTGTGACCAGGTTCCAATTATCATATGCATTATGTATATAAATGATATCCGGCCGATGCACCTCAAAATCGTACGTATCATACTTCGTGATAGGCACGTAATCCGGATACTGGTCAGCCTCATAATGCATCTCTCGAAAACTCCCGTCCGGATTCTTATCATAATAAGGAATGGGAATCACGTAAGCCTCACAGTTCTCATCCTCCTGCGCCGCCCGCCATACACTTTCCAGCGAATCCCACATCGCTGCTTTGTATGGTAAAAACACGACTTCTTTTTTATCTGCAGGCATATCATAAGTAATGGCATTTTGCAGTTGAATAAGCTGTTTCCTAATTTTCTTGGTCAACTTCCTGCACTGGCTTTCATCCTGAATATTTGTGCTTATCTGATAAATATTCTCGCAGTAATCTTCCAGAATACTTACCATGGGCGTATAGTCCATGTCGAGTGTCTCAAGATAACTGCCAAGGTCAACAGCGGCTTCCTGACATTTCGCAAATGCATCTTCCGCTTCAAAAAGGACAGTCGAAGACGCTGCCCTGCTGATGGAATCATTCACTTTTATTAGCTCCGACACTGTCTGCAGCAGATCTTTCTTCTTGTACTTCTTCAAGCTGTCCACCTTCCTCGGCTAGTGTAATCACAATTTTGCTATAACTAGTCTACAACAATCACCATCATTTTGCAATATATTTTTCATTTTTCAGTCTTTCCAAATCCTTGCTATGTTACAATTCACACCAACGCCAGTTTTCATCAGCTTATAAGTTATTGAGGTGTGAATTATAACAGATTTTGCACACAAAATACTAAAAGACAAGCATTTTGGCGCATGATTCCCACTACTTTGGCGTAGGTGTGAACAGTAACCTTGCTATTATCCCTGGATCAGAATATTCCGAGTAAAATCTGCCAAATCCATGCAAATATGGCTGGGCGTTATTTGTTGTTCCAGCCGCTGCGTCCCATATCCTGACTCCAACAACACTGTGGTAAGTCCGGCATTCTGCCCAAGCTGTATGTCACTTGCCCTGTCACCAACCATGTATGAATTTCCAATATCTGCCATATCAATATCAAAATCCCTGCATGCCTGCCATATCATTCCGGCCGCAGGTTTTCTGCATTGGCATTGGCATGCATACTTTCTGACAACTCCTTTTTCATGGTGCGGACAGTAATAGACTGCATCAACACCTGTTTCCTGCATCAGATATCTGTTCATTTCCTGCAGCTGTGCCTCGGTGAAATATCCCCTCGCCACACCACTCTGGTTTGTCACCACGATTGCAAGATATCCTTTTTCGTGGATTGTTTTTACGCATTCTCCCGCATACGGAAAAATCTCAAGATCTTCCCTGCTGCGCACATAGCTCTTTTCGACGGCCAGCACACCGTCCCTGTCAAGAAACACAACCGGATTCGGCTTTCTACACCCCATCATTTCCACTCATGCCTTTCTTAATTTTACCAAAAACATTAAATATCCATGTTTACAATCTTCCTTTGGATCCTTATGTGTTCATGTTATTCAACTCCTCATCCAAAACAATATCTCTAAAACAGCATAAATAACAGGCTGATGCACCATATATATCCCAAACGAATGTTTCCCAAGCCACTCGACAGGACGCAGAGCGCTATTTTCCAATAACGCCATAACCCTTTTCCCATTGACAAAGCGAAACAGAAAATACCCAGCCGTAAACAAAAACATCCACGGAATCAGTGAAAAATAATCAGTCGAGTAAAAACCTTCCTGTGGAAAACCCAAAAAGGCAGTGACAATATTTTTATATAGTCCCGATGGCAGTCTGCACAGCTTCCACTTTTCAAAACCAAGAGCCCCCTCATTGACATTCCGTGTCATCAGAAAAGCCACAGCACTCACTGCCAATCCCACGGATGCCGGAAGTTTTTTGAACCATCTATCAAACAGGCACATAAGCAGCATACAGGAACCTGTCAGTGTAAGCACCCCAAACACAACCCGGTTCAAGGGCATGACGGCGAGCGTCGCCGCAGTGATGACAGCACCGCCCAGAAACACGGTAATGCCGCGTTTCAATGCATGACTACCCAACGACCAGCAAAAACCAGACAGAAATATAAATGTCCAGCAAATTCCCTGCTGCCAAATATATGCTCCCTGCGACCTATACCAGTCCCAATCCGCCTGATATATGTATACCAAATCCCAAATCATATGGTATGCAACCATATTCAGCAACGCAATTCCTCTGATTCCGTCCAGTTTTTCATACCGCTTTTTATTCCGGTTCTTTTTATCCATATTCTCCAATCCATCCACCTGTCAGACACAGAAATCATTTTCAAACGCATGCAAGACAGACATCTTTCAGCATACCATAAATTGCCGGAGCGTCCACCATGATTCCGACCTCTACCCCGCTGTCCTTATCGACTGTAAACTCTACACTGTGTTTGGTCCACTCCTCAGCGGATGGAAAAAGGGACTGTCTGACATCCGCTCCATCCGCTGAACGCGCATAAAGATGTATTTTCACGCCAGTTGTATTGTCTCCTTTATATGACAACGAAAAGACATATTTTCCTGCCAAAAGCCGCTCAACCCTCTGGCACAGAATCATCTTAAAATTGCTCTCACCCTTAAAATAAAAATAGTTCGTCGTTTCAAACGGAAATTCTTCCGCTGTCTCCTGTCTGATTTCCTGCACAAAGCTGTACTCATCAGATTCCTCGCTGATTTCCCAATATTCCGGTATGCCATTATACATATTCTCAAAATCTGCATTTTTGAGCAAGTTCTGTTTCTTTTTTTCATCCACAAGGCAAATGGGCAGGTTGACACACTGCCCGCACTGCGGGAGCGTTCCATTAATGACAATCGTATCATTTTTAATCAGCTTTGACTTGTCAAATGCCCATGTAACTTCTTCCCGTTCCAATCTTCCGTCATACTTCAATACTTTCACTGCTCTGGGAAGATACACAGAAGGCTCATCATCCAGTGTCACTGTAATCATGGACGGCTCATATATTTTCGCAATCCTGTTGACATCTGTCATCTCCGGGTCAAAACCAAATGCCTTGATTCCCAGCGTCGGTCTGCCGTCGGCATCCACAACGCCCATACAGCTTCCCCAGCTGTCATCTGTCTCATCATCCGGTCTTGAGAAAGGCTCCCAGTAAAAGACGCCAATCCCCAGCCCGTCACTGACATGCTCCGCAATGCTCATAATCAGTTCCAGCACTTCCTTCTGTGCTGCGCCCCCCGCCGGAAACCCAGATATCTTTTCCTGCGCCTCACCAAACAGCTCGCCCTTGCTTCTGCGGTATGCATGTGCCACCTCTGCAATAATCATCGGCTTGTGATAACGCTTTGCCAAATCTTCCATCGTATTTTTGAGATCGTTGAATGTCCCATGCCAGAACGGATAATAAGAAAGCCCGATGATATCAAAATCTGTCACACCATGCGCAAGCGCATTGTCAAACCATTCTTTAAAATAATAATACCGTCCGCCCTGATCCAGATGCAGCATCACCTTGGTATCACGCTCTCCCTGTGTATCCCGCACTGCACAAATTCCGGCATTTATAAGCCGCGCAAGCCCTTCCCAGTTGTCTGTCCTGCCGTCCGGCCACAGCATTCCGCAGCGGATTTCATTCCCGATCTGAACCATCTCCGGATAAACATTGTCTGCGTCCAACGCTTCCAGAACCGCTTTTGTATAATCATAAACTGCCTGCGCAAGAGCGTCACCATGCAAATCTTTCCACGCCTCCGGCTTTGTCTGCTTGCCAGGATCTGCCCACCAGTCCGAATAATGAAAGTCAAGCAGCAATCCCATCCCGCGCTTTTTGATTTCGGCTGCCATCCTTCTCGTATGCGCCAAATCACAATAGCCGCCCGACTCCTTGACATACTCTGGATTGTTCCAAATCCGCAGGCGTCCGTAATCAAATCCCTGCTCTTTTGCAAGGTCAATCACATTGACCTCATTTCCGTCAAAATCATAATAGCGGTGCCCCTTGTCCATCATTTCCGGATATGAGGATATATCCATTCCCTTTATAAACATTCTGTTCCTCCCTCATTTCATCCAAGCTTTTCTCTTTTTTGAAAATACCGCAGACACAGTATCTGCGGTATTCATAAAAACTGCTATTTACTTCTTCTTCGCTTTTTTGGTCTTGCTGATATCATACTTCAGCTCATATGCCTCATAAAGCTCCCTGTACATCACATTGTTCATCTCACGGATGCTCTTCTGATACTCATGTGTGTCAAAATCTGCTGCCTCCGATTCCAGAAGCGCCACTGCAACATTGGAACAGTGCGCACCGATTCGTTCAAAATCGGTCAGGATATTGTTAAACGCAAACCCTTGTTTCAGTTCACATTTTCCATTTCTAAGACGTGTAATATGCCGTGATTTTAATTCATTGCAGAGCATATTAATCAGCTCTCTTAAGGGCTCCACTCTGATTGCCCTGTCCACATCATCATCGGAAAAGGCATCCACCGTAATCTCCAGAATTTCTTTCACGGCTCCCCCCAGAACAGACAATTCATAGGTAGCTTCGTCCGAGAACGATATCTTCTTTTCGTAAAGCTCATTTGCCGACCTTGACAAATTCACCGCATGATCGCCGAGCCGTTCAAAATCGCTGATTGTATGCAGGAAAATAGACACCTGTTTGGACTGGTTTTCTGTCATGTCACGCCCTGTCAGCTGCATAAGATAAGTGCCCAGTTTATCCTCGTACTTGTCAATCAGATTTTCCTTTTCCTGTACCTTGTTGTAGCGGTCTTCTGTATAATTGTCAAAAAGACCCATGGCACGCACAATGTTTTTTCTTGCCTTTTTTGCCATGCCGTTCATGGCTGTATGGCTCTGACCGATCGCGAGTGCGGGATATTTCAGGAAACGCTCCTCAAGCAGGTCGAAATCCGCCTGCTCCTCTCTGTCCTCCTGCGTATCCTTCACAAGTCTGAACACGAGCTTCTCTATCCACCTGATAAATGGGAACAGAATCATGACCGTTGCCAGTCGGAAAACAGTATTCAATATCGCTATCGCTATCGGGCTCATTGTCATTTCCATAAAATCAAACCGGACAAATGCATTGACCGAGTAGAAAACAACTGCCCAGAAAACCATGCCAAACAAGTCATTCATCAGGTAAATCAGCGCGGTCCTCTTACCGTTCTTGTTCGTCCCGATCGAAGACAAGAGCACTGGGCAGGCTGCACCTACACCGATACCGAGTGTAATCGGAAATGCTGACGCAAACGTAATTGCCCCAGTCACAGAAAGTGCCTGTAAAATACCGATGGAAGCCGATGCACTCTGTAATACTGCCGTAAAAGCAATACCGACCAAAATACCCATAAAAGGATTGGAAAACATGGTAAGCATATTTACAAAATGCGGATTTTCCTTCAGCGGGGAAACCGCGCCGCTCATGCTCTGCATTCCGACCATCAATATCGAAAAACCGAGCATAATATCCCCGACATTTTTGTATGTGCTTTTTTTCGATATCATCTTAAACAAAATACCGATAATAGAGACAACTGCTGATATTGTGGTTGTGGAAAGGAGCTGTGCAATGCCGCCTGACCCCTCTATGTAAGACAGGCAGAGAATCCAACCCGTAATACTGGTACCAATATTTGCCCCCATAATGATTCCGATTGCCTGTGCCACCTTCATCATGCCCGAATTTACAAAACCGACCACCATGACTGTCGTGGCAGAGGAGGACTGTATGATTGCCGTGACCGCTGTTCCCAGAAGAACACCCTTAATCGGTGTGCTGGTAAGCTTATATAAAATAAGCTCCAGCTTTTCCCCCGCTGCCTTTTTCAGTCCGTCTCCCATGAGGGACATCCCAAACAGAAATAGAGCTACCCCGCTAAGTAACGATAAAATAGATGTTATGCCCATGTCATTCTTATTCCTTCGCAGCTGCCTGTCACCGTGTCTAAGCTGCTGCTTTCCTTCTCTTATAAGTTTTTTGCTATTCCTTTATCTTATCTAATTCAGTAATATTAATCCCTGAAACGGTCAAGATAACTTTCAATTCAATATAACGGTCTTTAATTTCTCTATATGCTGCCGACTCTTTGTCCTGAATTAAAATCATGTATTTCTGTACTCTGGAAAATTCCTCCACCATTATCTTCAACATTTCTTTCTCTGACATACAATCGCCCGCTTTCTTTTACCATTCGCTTTATATTGACTGCATATTTTCATCATATCAGATTCTACAAAAGGTGTAAAGCTTTAATCACAATCCCTGTAGCAGTTCAGCCTGACCGTCCAAATAATTGACAAACTGCTGTGCAGTGCGTCCCGAGATTCCTCCGTGGCTCAATTCCCATTTGTTTGCTTCTGCCTTCAGTTCTTCGTCAGACATCTGAATGCCCTGTCTGTGCGCCAGTTCGATTACAATATTGAAGTACTCTTTCTGCGAAGGCTTCGAATAGTTGATAGTGACACCAAAGCGGTTTACAAGAGAGAGTTTCTCCTCCATCGTGTCAGAGCGGTGCATGCCGTTATCAACCTCCACATCGCTCCTGTCATTCCAGGTCTCTTTGATTAAATGTCTGCGATTTGAAGTTGCATAGATCAGAATATTATCAGGCTTCGTCTCCACGCCGCCCTCAATGACCGCCTTGAGGAACTTATACTCAGTCTCAAATTCCTCAAACGACAAATCATCCATATATATTACAAACTTATAATTTCTATTTTTAATCTGTGCAATGACATTCGATAAATCCTTGAACTGGTGTTTGTAAATCTCGATCATGCGCAGTCCCTGTGGATAAAAGGCATTCACAATTGCCTTGATGCTCGTGGACTTTCCAGTGCCGCTGTCCCCAAAAAGCAGCACATTGTTTGCTTTTCTGCCCTCCACAAATGCCCTTGTATTGTCGACAAGCTTCTTTTTCTGCAGTTCATAACCAACCAAGTCATCAAGCATCACCTTGTCCATATTGTTAATCGGCAGAAACACTACTGAACCATCTGACTTATCCCTGATGCGGAACGCCTTGTTCAACCCAAACATCCCAACGCCAAAATCCCTATAAAATGACGTCACACAATCAAAAAACGCATTTTCATCAGCAGCCTGCTCCAGCTGCGCGCTCAAGTCAATAATCTTGTCACTGACATTTTTGTTGTACATCAGCTCCTTCTTGCCGATTGCCCTGTAATCAGAAATCTGTGAAAAACAGTCGATACCAAGTTCATCCTCTATCAACGAAAAATCATAGTCAAACAGATTTTTAAATACCCTGAAATCATTTTTGGCAAAGTGGTTGACACTTCCGTCATTGGCGCCTACCTTCTCGCAGGTAATGCTGAACGGATTTTCATTTGTCACCATGAAAAAAGTAAGGTAATTGTGCCAGAGATTATGGTTAAATCCGTACTCCGTGGCGACAATCAAAAGCTTTTTCAACTGTGTATAGATATCTTTGATAAGCACTGGCTTTGAGCTGGTCTTCTCATCAAAGCGGCGGAATATTTCCCCCATCTGATAAAGAATACAGTCCTTGTCCATATCCCCATACATAATTAATTTCGCAATTTCCTGGTACATTTGCTTTTTCTCCTCCCTTATTGAACCATGCAGTCACACCCTATTCGCCAAGACGCAGAAAGACTTTCACACCATGCGGCGCCACTTCTGTCTCTACTGTCTGGTGAACCGTTTGAAGCCATACATCATCCCACAGCTCGCGAAACCTGTATTCCCTGCCATCTTCCACATTATCCATAAATTCACTTAGCTTTACGGACAGTGTCGTTTCTGTGTCTTCCAGATTAAACAAAGCCACGCAGACAGCACCCCCATTATCACTCTCATTCACCCATACAGCACACTCGTTTGTTCTCGTAATCTGTCTGCCATGGCGATCTGCACTTAACAGGGAGAGCAGTGACTCATTTGTAAGCAGTGACTTTGTCCACTCGTCAAGCAGCGTCAACTCGCATCCAAGCATCAGCGGTGAGCGGAACATACACCACAGTGTCATCATGGTCTTCTGCTCCTCGCGCGTGAGGCTGCACTCCCACTCATGTCCAAAACCCTTTCCAAGATGTCCTAGCGGAAGCATGTCACAATCAGGATAGCATCCCTTTTTTACATGATCCTGCCAGTTTTCGCAGCGCCAGAACATTTCTTTTAACAAATCCCACTTATCCCACAAATCATCCGTGATGCGCCACATATTGGCATTCTGGGCGTAATGCCATGCACGGTCAACATGCGCCGGTCCCGGTGAAAGGCTTAGGACAATCGGTCTGCCGCACTTTTCTATCGCCCTGTGCAGCATCCGGGTCTCATGCCACCCTGAGAACACAAGCGGCTCCCTGTACAGCCGGCTGTCACAAATGTCATCACACTTTATAAAATCAACGCCCCAGTCCGCATATAGGCCGATAATCGAATCGTAATACGCCTGACCTGCTTCGTTGTCATATATACCATACATATCGGGATTCCACAGGCAGACAGAAGAAGCGTCTGCCGCCTCATTCGCGGTAAAACTGCTGTTGTATATTGGCAGATGATTCTGCGCCGCCCCTCTCGGAATTCCACGCATGATATGAATGCCAAACTTAAGTCCCAGGCCGTGT
Source organism: Lachnospiraceae bacterium (assembly GCA_029068555.1). GTDB lineage: Bacteria > Bacillota > Clostridia > Lachnospirales > Lachnospiraceae > COE1. Next base: position 7,805 of record JAIECJ010000197.1, on the reverse strand, counting down.
ACATACGCTGCAAGCGGACCAAAGCCTTTTCCGCCTGCTGATGACGGAAACCTGCGCGGTGACGGCTGAAGCCTTCCATATGCATCTATCTCGTCATCGCCAAAAGGAATATACTGATACTTATCTCTCATGGTACCAGCATCATTGGAATACCACTCGATGTCCACCACCACATATTCCCATCCGTACTGCCTTAAATGTGCAGCCATATAGTCCGCATTTGCCTGAATGTCTTTCTCCGTCACGGTTGTATCATAATAATCGTAACTGTTCCAGCCCATAGGGGGTGTCGGTGCAAAATCATTTTTGTTCATGTGAATCTTCCTTTCCTAATTGTTCTCTGTTGAGCCATTCTCCTCATCAAGCGGCACACCATCCGCCCAGTCCCTGCAATACCGCAGATACTCAGCCTCCGTATTCAGAAAATCTGCGGAATTCTGTGGAAGTACAATTGACTCTATCGTACCTTCCATATAATTACATACATAGATTACCTTTTCACAGTTCAAAAATACCCAGTCAAAATGCTGTGCACAGTGTTTCTGACGCGCACCCATATATTCAAACAAATCCCTCGTATCAATGTCGCTCCCGCCTGAGGGATGCAGAAAGAGATAAAGTCCGTTGTGCCGTCTCTGCTGGTAACTTGTGTTCAGCTTTTCGAGTTTTTTGTCGAACCTGTATTTTGCCTTAAACAGATAGTTCTGATTTTCCATATCGTCGGGCAGGACTGCCCAGAATCTGCCGTTATAAAAATTCAGCCGCTCCCCATAACGCTCTATTGCAGCTGGCGGAAGTTCCTCCTTCAAACAGCCCAGATACTGGTCAATAAAACTCTTTGTCTGTCCGTCATCAGGTAAAAGCGCCTGACTTACCTCCAGTCCCAAATCCATGGTTTCATTTATCCAGTCTGGTGACTCGCTCTTTATAAAAGACGGCTGGTACTCCCGCCAGAGATACTTTAAAGACACCACCGCATAAATTTCATTGAGCAGCTTTTCATATGCCATAAACGCTAATTCTCCCTCCTGCCAGAAACAGCTTCCCCACCAGCTAACAAATCCTTTACCACCTCACCCGCCATAATTAATCCGGCGACGGACGGTACAAAGGCATTACTCCCAGGCGGCTGCGTTTTTGTGATAGGAATCTCCTTAGAATAGACAACCTTAAGTTTCCTGATTCCCCTGTTTTTCAGTTCGCGGCGCATCACTTTCGCCAGCGGACATACGCTTGTCTGATAAATGTCCGAAACCTCAAAGGCTGTCGGATCCATCTTGTTTCCTGCTCCCATGCAGCTGATAACCGGCGTTCGCAGTCTGTCCGCCTCCATGACAAGCTGGATTTTCCCTGTCACAGTATCAATCGCATCCACTACATAATCAAACGCAGAAAAATCAAATTCCGACATCGTTTCAGGCAGAAAAAAGGTCCTGTATGTATAAACCGATGCCGCCGGATTAATATCTAATATCCGTCTTTTCGCCACATCCACTTTGTACTCTCCGATCGCACTGTGTGTCGCGATAATCTGGCGGTTGAGGTTGGTCAGACTTACCCTGTCATTGTCAATCAAGTCCAGTGTCCCGACACCGCTGCGCGCAAGCGCCTCCACCACATAACCACCCACACCGCCAATTCCAAATACGGCAACACGGGCATTTTTGAGTTTTTCGATCCCTGCAGCCCCCACCAAAAGTTCTGTTCTTGCAAATTGATTCATTGCTTTAATACCTCGTTTGCGCTCCCTGTGCGATAACCCTGTAGGTCAAAAGTCACATAACTGAAACCGTATTCCTTAAATTTCGTCGTGATTTCGTTTCGGACATCCTCCTGCATCACACGCCCAAAATCAGCCAAAGGCACCTCAATCCGCGCAAGCGTGCCATGTATGCGGACGCGCATCTGCCGCAGCCCCTTGTCCAGCAGAAGCTGCTCTGCCCGCTCGACCATGCAAAGCTTATCTGATGTGATTGTCTCTCCATACGCAAAGCGTGACGCAAGACAGGCATATGATGGCTTATCCCATGTCGGAAGATGATATTTTTCTGACAAATCCCGTATCTCCTGTTTATACAGCCCCACCTCCCAGAGCGGACTTTTGATGCCAAGCTCCGTTATCGCCTGCATTCCGGGGCGATAGTCGCCCAGGTCATCCATGTTGGAGCCTTCTATAACATGCATGATTCCCTGCGCCTGCGCTATTTTTTCGATTCCTTTCAAAAGTTCCTTCTTACACAGGTAACAGCGATTCGGCGGATTTTCAGAAAAGCCGCTGATTCCAAGCTCGTCCGTCTCACAGATGTACTGTGTGATATTTTCACGTTTGCAAAATGCCTCCGCCTCATCAGATTCCCTGTCTGGAAACACGCAGGATTTTGCAGTAACTGCGACTGCCTTATCCCCGAGCGTATCATGCGCCACCTTTAAAAGAAAAGTTGAATCAACCCCTCCCGAAAAAGCCACTGCCACACTGCCAAGCTTTTGCAGCTCCGCTTTTAACTGCGCAAGTTTTTCCTCTTTTGAATCTTGTTCGTCCCGTACAGTATCAGCTCTGCCGAACTGCCGCGCCCTCTGTACTGCGCTGTCCTGACACGTCTCCTGCTGCATATCTCCCTGCATCATTTTATTTTCTGACAATTCATAATCATCCAGAAAATGGTGCCGCACGCCATCCTGCTTATATGCTATTATAGTACTCAGATTTACATTTTCAACACTTTTAAAAATATTATTTTCAACAAACGGGTTAATCTGCCTCAATTGGCGTATCAGCTGTTTGATTTCCTTGCGTTTTGAAGTGTTTTCCAAGTCTCCCTGAAAGGTACTGTTCTCTGTAAATCTGCATGCACACTGCAAAAAACGCAGGTTATTGTAATCCCGCCATGCCTTGATGTGCTCCTCCCGGATCAGATACATCGGTCGAATCAGTTCCATTCCCTCAAAATTCGTACTGTGGAGCTTTGGCATCATGGTCTGCACCTGCGCCCCATACAACATTCCCATCAGAATCGTCTCGATGACATCATCAAAATGGTGCCCCAGCGCAATCTTATTGCATCCAAGTTCCCTTGCCTTGCTGTACAGATATCCGCGCCGCATCCTTGCACACAGGTAACAGGGCGAATTTTCTATATGAAAGACCGACTCAAAAATATCAGACTCAAAAATGGTCAGCGGTACATTCAGTCGCCTTGCGTTGCTTTCAATCAACTGCCTGTTCTCCGGCTTGTATCCGGGATCCATAACCAGAAATTTCACATCAAAATCAAATTTGTTATGTCTTTTCAGTTCCTGAAACAGTTTTGCCATCAGCATGGAATCCTTACCGCCCGAGATACAGACTGCAATCCTGTCCCCCTCCTGAACCATATCATACTCGCGTATTGCCCTGGTAAATTTGCACCAGAGATTTTTCCGGTATTTCTTGCGCAAGTCCTGCTCTATCTCCAGATAGTCCTTGTCATTTTCCGACGCATATGCCATATCAGTATAATCACCTCTATAATCTCTTTTTCAGACACGCTCTAGAGCGTGTTTGAAAAATGCTTTCTGCCAGATGTGCGTCACAATTTGTGGGAGATTTGTGCCAAATGAAGGAGGCATAGCGGGCTATGTTGACTGAATTTGGTGCAAATATCACGCAAAGTGGGGCGTGCAGGTGGTAGGAATGATTTTTCAAACACACTCTAGGACTTTGCAGCAAGTGCAAAGTCCTCTGTCTTAATGAATATGAACATATATTCTTTATCATAATATCACATTTTCACTGCTTTTCCAAGTAATATTTTGTTTCATTTCTAAAGCGTATCCATCATCGATCGCAGCATCATGATATGGTACTGCTCATCCTGTATAATCCTGTTGAGCACAGCGTTCACATAGTCATCCTGAATCTTTCTGATATGCATACTGTACTGGTTGATTGCCGCCTGCTCACTCTCCAGATCTACCTGCAGCATATCCCCAAACTTTTCAGGAAGCGTCAGACATTGCGGTGACCACATCCACTGCCGTCCGCCCTGCTGTCTCGCAGTATAGCTGACACTCCCGCCCAGCAGACATATCAGCTGTCCAAGCATTTGCATATGCATCATTTCCGCCATTGCCATTCCGAGAAATGCCTTTCCCATCTGGCATTTTTGGTGAAATATGCGGTTTTCATTATTGATGTACTGCAAAGTGGCAGACATTTCAGACACCATGCCAGCGTAGCTGATGCTGATGAGATCTGCATAATTCTGGTTTTGTTCCCGCACCTGCACTGGCGGATAGGGCAAATCCATCACTGCAGGTTTCACGCCGGAAAAATCACACCCGCTCACAATCTTTTTTTCACAGCTTTCCATAAATATATACCTCAATTTACCATCACGGTTCTCAATACCCAATATATTAAAAAACAGGCGCATCAATGTATACTTTTTACAGATAATCATTTATAATGGTATACGAAATATTCAGGAAAGGATATCAGACCATGAAAAAAATAGCCCTGATCAACGACCTGTCCGGCTTTGGCAAATGCTCACTGACAGCGGCAATTCCTGTCATTTCTGTTCTCGGAATACAGGCATGCCCGCTGCCCACCGCAATTCTCTCGGCACAGACAGGGTTTCAAAGCTACTTTTATGATGATTATACAGACAAGATGAACCGCTTCACAGACGAGTGGGAGAAGATGCACATCCAGTTTGACGGCATCTATTCCGGCTACCTTGGAAGCGCTGCACAGATGCATAATGTCCTTTATTTTCTTGAGAAGTTCCATACCGCAGATACACTCTACCTGGCCGACCCTGTCATGGGAGATAACGGGGAGCGCATATGCATCTTTACTCAGGAGCTTCTCAATGGCATGAAAGAACTGACCAGACGTGCCAGTGTCATCACGCCCAACCTGACAGAGCTCTGCCTCCTCGCCGACGCCGACTACGAAAAGCTGACAGACCACTGCGATGCTGCTGACTATGTCCAATATATAGAAGACACTGCGCGCAGTCTGATGAAGAAAGCGTATGGAAGCCAGACTGTTATTGTGACAGGTATTATACGCCGCCTGCCCAAACAGAACTATATGGGGAATCTCGCTGTCACTCCGGACTCCGCTTATTATCTCGAAATGCCATATACGGGAAAAAATTTCTCTGGCACCGGCGATTTGACAGCTTCCGTCATCGCGGGAAGCATGATCGGGGGACTTGGCGCGGAAGAATCCCTGAAAAAAGCAGTCCGTTTTCTGCGCCCAGCCATAGAGGAGGCGTCCCAAAACAATATTCCGGGGGTTCATGGCATTCCTTTTGAAAAATATCTGAGTTTATTACTGTAAAAACGCCGTCACCAAGTCCGCAAAATATTTGTGAAAACGCAGGCTGTCTGTCACTTCGGGATGGAACGAAATCCCTATCTGACTGCCGTATCTGACTCCCACGATATTTCCATCCACCTCCGCGATCACTTCCGCGCCGCTGCCCACGGCCTCTATGTACGGCGCCCGGATAAATGCCATTGGAATTTCTCCGACTCCTTTCACCTTGGCATTGGTAAAAAAACTTCCAAGCTGCCGCCCGTACGCATTTCTCTTCACAGTAACAGGCAGCGTCCCAAAGTAAACGTTATCATCGTTTGACAATTTCTCCGCCAGCAGAATCAGCCCGGCACAGGTTCCAAGCACTGGAAGTCCATCCGCTATTTTCGCTTTCAGCGGTTCTAACAGGTCAAGCTCCCGCAGAAGCTTGCCCATCACGGTACTTTCACCGCCAGGCAGTATCAGCCCGTCAAAATCCTGACCCAAATCCTTTCTTTGCCTGATTTCTAAACTCTCTATCCCAAGCTGTGCAAGCATTTTTTCATGTTCCATAAATGCGCCCTGCACCGCAAGAACCGCTATTTTCATTTGACTCTCCTTTCCATCCGCCACGGGCTGCTGCCATTGCACAAATCCTATTTTCCCCGCTCAGCCATAAGAAGCTGAATTTCCTGCTCATTGATACCGACCATTGCCTCACCCAAATCCTCTGACAGCTCAGCCAAAAGCTTCGCGTCCTTAAAGTTTGTGACAGCCTTCACAATGGCTGCCGCTCTCTTTTTCGGATTTCCCGATTTAAAAATGCCCGAACCGACAAAGACACCTTCCGCGCCAAGCTGCATCATAAGCGCCGCATCTGCCGGAGTAGCCACACCGCCCGCCGCGAAATTCACTACTGGAAGTTTTCCGTTTTCATGGACATATTTAACCAAGTCATAAGGCACCTGAAGCTGTTTTGCCGCATCATAAAGCTCATCCTCCCTCATGGACGTCAGTCTTGCAATTTCCTGGTTCATCCTCCGCATATGACGGACTGCCTGAACTATGTCGCCAGTCCCCGGCTCTCCTTTTGTGCGTATCATGGAAGCCCCCTCGCTAATGCGCCTTAACGCCTCACCCAAATCCTTTGCACCACACACAAAAGGTACTTTGAACTTCGTCTTGTCAATATGATACACGTCATCCGCCGGCGAAAGCACTTCGCTCTCGTCAATGTAGTCAATCTCTATCGCCTCAAGTATCTGCGCCTCCGCGAAATGCCCGATACGGCATTTTGCCATCACTGGAATGGAAACAGCATCCTGAATGCCCTTAATCATCCTAGGGTCACTCATGCGTGAAACACCGCCTGCTGCCCTGATGTCAGCTGGTATTCGCTCAAGCGCCATAACCGCGCACGCGCCCGCTTCCTCTGCAATCCGCGCCTGTTCGGGAGTTGTCACATCCATAATGACACCGCCTTTTAGCATTTGTGCCAGTTCCTTGTTCAGTTCATATCTCTTATTATCCATCTTCTTCTCCTCCACAACAAAATATGCCGCAACGCGCATTGCATGTGTCCATCATACGCAAAAACTGACACCGTGAAAAGTGTCAGTTTTTATATTTTTAATATGTACAGTTTTCTCATTTCTCTCTATCTATTCACATCCTGCTCCACAAATAGCTGTACGCCTGTGTCCGCGCCGCAAATCGTTCTGTTTTCAACAGCTCTCTCAGCTCCGCCTTTGTGTACCAGTTCGGTTCGATTTCCTCCACCGTGGAGGTGCTTGGTTGAAAGGTTCCACGCGCCTTTCCAACCACACAGACATTAATCTCATTGCTAAAGCCTACTGCGCTGTAGCTTGGACCGATAAAATCATCAACCTCATACAACTCAAGCCCTGTTTCCTCCCACAGCTCGCGCTTTGCACTCTCAACCGGCTCCTCACCCGCATCAATCAGCCCTGCCGGGAAGTTATAAACCCAGTCACCGACCGCCAGACGGAATTCCCTGTTAACCAGCAGCCGCTCCCCGCTCTCGTCTGTCGCAATAATCACAACCGAGTCGGGATCGCTCCCGTTGAGCGCCTCTACCGAGTCAAGCTGTCTGTTTCGGCTGATAATCTCGTAAATTTTTTCCTTGTTATCTACAGTCTGGTATGCGACATCATAGCGCGTAATAAATTTTCCCTCTTCTCTTTTTTGAATGCCTTTAAATTTCATTGGTTCCGACTCCTTTGTTTTGTTAAGGAACTGTATCCTGATTATATGATTATAAAAATTTTTAACCCTATTATAATTATACGGGAGAAAGCATAAATTAACAAGAAAAACTATCCTTTCATAATCGGAAACATAAGAAAAGCGTTACAATTCACACCAACGCCAGTTTTCATCAGCTTATAAGTTATTGAGGTGTGAATTATAACAGATTTTGAACACAAAATGCTAAAAGGCAAGCATTTTGGCGCATGATTCCCACTACTTTGGCGTAGGTGTGAACAGTAACGAATCT
>JAIECJ010000196.1 GCA_029068555.1 Lachnospiraceae bacterium | reverse complement strand
AGGTAGCATCCGTATCAGAGGGATTTTGAAGTGCCGATGAATTCAAAGTTCCGTCTTCTTTGGTCCTCAGACGGCGTTTCCCATTTTCAATCACTGTCTGGTCAGAAAGGCATCTGACAAAAAGCTGGTATTCCGTGACTTCTTCATACTCGGCATTGCAGGTATCAAGTAAGCTACAGTTGTCTGTCAACAAAGTCTGAATAATTTCATCCATGTCATCATTTCTCCGATAGTAAAAGATGCGGTTATAATTGTCAGGGTCAGCATAATGCTTTAATGATTCAACCACCTTATCTGGATGATTTTTTATAACAAAAACAATCAGTTTGGAAATACAGGTATAAATTAATTCTATACGACTTAAAAATCGGATATTTGATTCTATCATCATAGAATCCATTCTGCGGATCCGGCCGTTCAATTTCATTATCCTGGCAATTTTACCACTGAAATCTTTCACACAGTCATGATATAAATCAACACTATGAAGAGTCTCGTAGTCGTAGTATCTTTTACGAAAATGGATCAGAGTTTTATCCGAAAGCGGCTGCTCTGCAAAGCTTGTCGTGTGTAAAGTGTATTGAATGTGGAGGTCAAACATGAGATTCTCAACAATCTCATCATCAGAATAGTCAAAAAGCTCCTTGATGATGAGCGCACCAATAATAACATTTACAGGTGTATTAGGTCTGGATGCCTTATCACTATACAGGACAGAAAAGCGTTGTTCATCTATCGCCGAGAAAATTTCATCAGCAAGAATCTTCGCCCATGACTTTTCCAGTGCTTTTCTTTCACGGTCAGTCAGATTCATAAAACTTTCTTCCAATGATAATTGTTGACACTCGTTTACTTTAAATGACATAGTACATTCCACCTCTTTTAGAACGCCCGCCTTGAGCATGCGTTCCACCAGCCGGATTATATTGGGGTCTGTTATGCGTGATGATATGAACCTTATTATCCATTCATGGCTCAGGTTGTCAAAGAAGCCTGATATGTCCGCATCCAGGATATAGTTCGTCTTCTGTCCTTCTATCATATCGTTCAGTCTGCGTATTGCTCCATGGCAGCTCCTGTTCGGCCTGAATCCACACATATTCTCATAAAAGTGCGGCTCAAATACTGCTTCCAGTATCTCTCTGAGGGCTTCTTGTACCAGCTTGTCTTCATATGTGTAGACGCTCAGGAGCCTTGTCTTACCATTATCTTTTGGAATCTCCACCTTTCTTGCAGGTTTGAGTCTATAGCTTTTATTCTTTAGCCTTTGCACTAAGTTCCTGAGATTTTCCTCCAGATTTTCGTTGTAGTCGGCTTTTGATGTTCCGTCTGTGCCGACTGCTTTACTGCCATCCATTTTGTTATGGCATGCTTTGAGCATATCATAGTTGATTAGATGTCCGATAGAGTTGAACTTCATATTGGTTCTCTCTTTCGATAGTTCTGAGATTCTCGCAAGTTTCGTTATCATTATTTCTCCTATCTCTGCGTATAGATAATGTTTCCCTCTTGATATGATGTCGTGTGGCAGGGAGCTGATTCCCCTCTCGACTTCCCTCTGGCGGCATTACCCGCCTTCATCGGTACTATTCGGCCATCCGACTGCGCTATACCTCGTTTGGTTTCCTTTTCTCATTCGTACATCATACCTGAATATCAGGAAGGTATAGGCTCTCCCCAGGTAATATACAGACATTGTGAAACATGGCTGGCTCTCAGACACCGCCGCAGCGTATATACTCTAACCCTTCGAGTATGTACATGTTGTCTTCCGCCCGAAGGAAAGCGTCGACCTGCGAAGCACATAGATTTCGGTGCTCAATCACTTTCAGCCCTATTTCCTAACTGTTTACACTTAAGAAGCATTGTTGCCTCTGCTTCCCCAAAACTCGCTACCAATGATGCGGCTACATCTTATTGGATGAGGTTTCCACTCATTAATCTGCATACCCTTCTGGGCGTACCCTTCGTCCCATCTACCATACACTGAGTGCCGACCAAGCTCCTTGACAGGGTCTTGCCCTATTGTAATTATTCCTTCCGACTACCGGCTCATTCTTTGTTATAAGTCTTACTGACCTGTCTGTATGTCCTCTGTAACGGCACCTTGCGGCGGACGTTTTCCCGATACATCCTCCATACGTTCCAGCTTCTGTCACAGCTGGATTCAGCATTTGACACCGGCAGATGTTCAAACACTCAATCCGGCTGTGGCAGGTTGGTAATTCTCTGAAGCTTTTACTTATGCTGCCTGCATCTGTGGTCTCCGGATATCACCCAGCAGCTTATTTCCATCATAGTCCACACCTTTTGTCAGGATTATGTAAAATACTCTTATGATTTTGCACGCAACTGCTATCACGGACTGCATCTTTTTTAACGGATTTTTCCCTCTTGTCCGATAGTATTCATGGATTTCTTTGAACTCACGGTTCTTTCCTATCAGCGAGATTGCCGCTTTGTACAATACATACCTGAGACGTTTCCGGCTCTGGTAGCTTATCCGGCTTTCGCCGTTATGCTTACCAGAATCGTTGGACACGATTGCGAATCCTGCCAGCTTTTGCAGTTGTTTGGGATTATCAAAACGTCCAATGTCTCCCACCTCCGCAATGAAGCCGCTGACTGTAACCAGCCCGATTCCCTTGATGCCCATCAGCTTATCTACATGTGGAATCTTTTTCAGTTTTTCCTCTATGCCATAAAGCAGTTCCTCCAACCGCGCCACATATACATCCATGTCGTTCAGCAGATTTCTCAGTTCAATCCGGACAGCTTCTGGCGCTTCCTTACTGCCAACGCTATGCTCTGCAGCTGATACCAGGGTCTTTGCCATCTTCATTCCGGCACCTCTCAGCTTTGCGTCCCTCCAGATCTGGTTTACACCTTCCGCTCCCAGTTTTCGGATGTCCTCCAGCAGCGGTG
>JAIECJ010000195.1 GCA_029068555.1 Lachnospiraceae bacterium | reverse complement strand
CGCCAAACTATCCAAAACTTAATTTTCACTGTACTAGAGCGTGTTTGAAAAATGCTTTCTGCCAGATGTGCGTCACAGTTTGTGGGAGATTTGTGCCAAATGAAGGAGGCGTAGCGGGCTACGCCCACTGAATTTGGTGCAAATATCACGCAAAGTGGTGAATACGACGCATACGCGTCGTTATATAGATGGCAGGAATGATTTTTCAAACACGCTATACTGTCAATTCCACATATTTTATCACAAAACGCTTACTAATCCAATGGTAAAAATACCCTGACATGAATTGTCAGAGTATTCTATAACTGCAACCGCAGCGATAAGCCGGGTTATGTCGGCGCCGTCACTCACTGACAGCACGAATGATCATCTATCTAGGACTATCGTTGCCGACAGCCTCAAGCGACCTACCTGGAAACAGACCGGGCAAGCCTGTTGTTTCCTATATTTGGTCTTGCTTCGGATGGGGTTTACATATGCCCTCCCCGTTACCGTGAAGGCGGTAGTCTCTTACACCACCCTTCCACCCTTACCAGAACCACTGCAAAGCAGAAGTCCCCGGCGGTATATTTCTGTTGCACTAGCCTTGGAGTCACCTCCACCGGACGTTATCCGGCATCCTGCCCTGTGAAGCCCGGACTTTCCTCACCCCACCAATGAAAATCATGATGAGCCGCGATCATTTGCTACAGTTGCCGTATTATTATATAACAAGCCATTTCTTTTTTCAATAGAAATATGCCATCTTTTGGTTTTTTCGCAACAGCCCAGTTACAATTCACACCAACGCCAGTTTTCATCAGCTTATAAGTTATTGAGGTGTGAATTATAACAGATTTTGCACACAAAATGCTAAAGGGCAAGCATTTTGGCGCATGATTCCCACTACTTTGGCGTAGGTGTGAACAGTAACACAGCACTTGCATGGATTTCTACTCGTTACCGGAACAGAGTGAACAGTAATGTGCGTCTTATACCTTAAAACAGCTTCCCCCCACAAACTCTCTCACTATAGAGTTCTTAGGAAGTTCTTCCGTTCCTACTGCCAGAAAATAACTCAAAAATTTTAGAAGTCTTACGGCCTCAAAGTACTCTGGTTCACCCTTCTCAATACTGTAAAGCAACGGTTCCGCATATGGTTTGAGCACTGCAAGTTCATAAATCAACGCCGAGTTGAACATGGCATCTGCGCTCTCCTGAAACGGAAAAATATTCTCCGTCTCTCCCCTTCGCACGGAGGGCCACATCTGTATCGTGCGCTTGCCACTGGCGCCCCTTGTTCTGGCGTCACGCACCATACGCCGCAGAAGTCTGCCGTCTGTTGTCGGAATCCGGTTATGTTCATCAATGTTTAATGTTGTAAGCGCACTGATATAAATCTTATATTTACTGTCAGCGGGAAGTGCATAAGACATTTTATCATTCAATCCATGTATTCCTTCGATGACAAGGATATCATCTGCTCCAAGCTGTTTAAAGTTTCCTTTATATTCCCGTTTCCCTGTCACAAAGTTAAACGTGGGAAGCTCTACCCGCTCTCCCGCGAGCAGGGCACACATATCTTCATTGAATTTCTGTGTGTCTATCGCCTCAAGGCACTCAAAATCATAATCACCGTTTGGCTGTCTGGGTGTTTTCTCCCGGTCAACAAAATAATCGTCCGCCGCAATCGGGTGCGGCGTCAGTCCGTGTGTCCGCAGCTGCACTGACAGCCTGTGAGAAAAAGTTGTCTTTCCAGAGGAGGAAGGACCTGCTATCATAACAAACTTGATACCACCGCGTTTTACAATTTCGGATGCAATTTCACTGATACGACGCTCCTGCAGGGCTTCCTGAACAAGCACCAGCTCGTTCAACCTGCCCATTCGTATCTGATCATTGAGGTCACTTACTGTATCAACTCCCAGTTTCTCTCCCCAGTCCGATGCAATCTCCATTGATTTAAACAGTTTTGGCAGCGGTCTAAATACATCCAGAACAGTTGTTTTGTTTCTGTTTGGAAGTATCAGTACCAGACCATCCTCATATTTTTGTAAATCAAAATATTTTACATATCCGGTGCTCGGAAGCATATATCCATAATAATAATCAAAATATCCGTCAAGATTATAGACATTGACAGTCGAACTTCCCCTGTACCGGAACAAACTGATCTTATCTGTCATCTTCTGCTGCTTAAACAACTCATTTGCCTCGTCCAGCGGCATAGATTTCTTTATAATGCGGATATCCTTATCCACATACTCCTGCATCTTTTTCTTTATTTTTGCCACAATTTCATCCGTTATCTCGAAATCGCCCTTCTTTGCGCAGTAATAACCATTACCGATAGCAAACTCCATCTTTATTTTTTCTATTTTATCCGCCCCTATGACGTCATTGATCGCTTTCATAAGGATAATTGTGGCAGTGCGGTTATATGTTTTGTGTCCAGTATCATCTGCCACAGTCAAAAACTCTACAGTGCAGTCTCTGTCAATTTTTTTGAACAGCTCCCTGATTTTACCATTTCTGACCGCAAGTGCAATCTGACACGGGTAATCTTTCTGGCACACACCAGCTATTTCTTCAAAGGTCGTCCCTACCGGATATACTTTTGATTCTCCATTGATTGTGACAGTATAGCTCTGTCTTTTTTCATCCATCTGTCATACCCCTTTCCCCATCCAGCCCATTCTGGGCATATGTGATATATTACACCACTACAAAAGGCTCCTTGATTTCAGCCTTACATATTCGGAGTCCTGGCAACTCTCTTCTGATATATTCCTCCATATAAGTTATGAAAAGTTTCTCTATTCCATAGTGTCCCGCATCAATAACCGTAATCCCCGCGGCAACTGCATCTATTCCCTCATGATGATCAATATCCCCTGTTATCATCACATCCGCACCCGCCTTCAACGCGTCTTTTATATAACTTCCGCCCGAACCCGGCATCACTGCCGCCACCTCGACAATATCTCCCAATTCGCCGAATACCCTGACATTTGGCACATGAAACTTTGTCTTCACAAGCTCTGCCAGCTCTGCCACACTCATGCACTTCTCTAGTTTTCCAACCCTGCCGCACCCTTCCTTTGAGATATCATCTTCATATGTAACATTGAGTACTGTCCTGTCCTTCAGATAAAGTTCGTCAGCCGCTGCATCTGCCATTCCCATCACATCAAAATTAGTATGCATCGCATAATAACTGACATCATTTTTTATCAATTGGCAGACACGTCTTCCTGTAAAATCATCTGTATTTATCCTGTCTAACTTTTTAAATATAAGCGGATGATGGGTCAGCAGCATATCCGCTCCAAGCCGGACTGCCTCCTCAATCACTTCATCGGTGGCATCCAAAGCAATATACACCGTCTCAACTTGCTTGTCACGCCTTCCTACAAGCAGACCTATATTATCCCACTCCTCTGCAAATGATGTCGGTGAAAGAGCTTCCAGCTTCCCGATTATCTCATGGCAATTCATATAAATCCCCCATTCCAGCCATGTGAAGTCCCTCTGACTTTTCACACGGTTCCTCCAAAAAATCACTACTTAAAATAGTAATACAGGCAGAACACTATATCACTTAGTTTTTCATCCAGCTCCATTATGCGCTGCTGTTGTCTTGCAGTAATCTGTTTCTGGCTTAGCAGATTTCGTCTGATATTTCCATAACTTTCTTTCTGCCACAGCAGATATTTTTTTAAAATCGGATGCGCCATTCCCAGAAGGCATGGACCATATGTATCCTGAACTCTGGTTAGTCTCTGTACTTCCCCCATGGATATCTCGGAAATATCAAAAGGCTGCCTGTATGCAGGAATTCCATTTACATGAACCCCGCTGCGCCGGCACATCTGTTCCAAGTTCCCGCCAATCTGCCGCTCAAGCCTTCCAAAAGCCCCAGGAATTGCACGTATCATCGGGTAGTATTTTCCATCCTCAAATATTATGTCCTCTCTCTCGATGATAAAACCTCTTTCCCTTAAATACTCCCTCACTTCACCCAGTTCCGACTGCGGCTGCAGTATCACCTGGTTCATTTCTTCCACAAGTTCTTTTCCCTGTTCCAATATGGATATGATAAGTTTTCCGCCCATTCCGGCACATATCATCCCTTCCGCCTCACCTGCTTTTAATTCGCTGACACCATCTGAAAGCCGGATTTCTATATAATCCTGCATATCATAGTCCATGATGTTGTGCTTTGCCCTGTCAAGCGGTCCGCGGTTAATGTCCATCGCAATCACATGTCTGCATATGTTGCTCCGCACAAGCTCCATCGCAACATAGCCATGATCGCATCCTATATCTGCTATGCTTTTACAGGGCTGCACAAGTCCCACCACAGCCCTCATTCTATCTGATAACAGCATTCACATTCTCCTAATCCAAAAAATCCTTAAGCTTGCGGCTGCGTGAAGGATGGCGCAGCTTTCTCAACGCCTTCGCCTCTATCTGTCTGATTCGCTCTCTCGTCACATTGAATTCTTTGCCTACTTCCTCAAGCGTGCGTGCCCTTCCGTCATCCAGTCCGAAACGGAGCCTGAGAACCTTCTGTTCCCTGTCCGTAAGGGTATCAAGCACTTCGACAAGCTGCTCCTTGAGCAGTGTAAATGCTGCCGCGTCGGCAGGCACCGGAACATTATCGTCCTGTATAAAATCACCGAGATGACTGTCTTCTTCCTCACCAATTGGTGTTTCCAGCGAAACCGGCTCCTGTGATATTTTAAGAATTTCACGGACACGTTCTTCAGGCATATTCATTTCTTTGGCAATTTCCTCCGGAGTCGGTTCACGACCAAGTTCCTGAAGCAGCTGCCTGCTCACGCGGATAAGCTTGTTGATTGTCTCAACCATATGGACAGGAATACGTATTGTCCTTGCCTGATCCGCTATCGCCCTTGTAATCGCCTGGCGAATCCACCATGTGGCATACGTAGAAAACTTATACCCTTTTCTGTAATCAAATTTTTCCACAGCCTTGATCAGTCCAAGATTTCCTTCCTGTATAAGGTCAAGAAATAACATACCACGTCCGACATATCTCTTGGCTATGCTGACTACAAGACGAAGGTTTGCCTCCGCAAGTCTTTTTTTGGAATCCTCATCCCCAAGTTCCATCTTTTTAGCGAGCTCTATCTCTTCGTCCGCGCTGAGGAGCGGTACTTTTCCGATTTCTTTTAAATACATTCTGACTGGATCTTCTATTCCGACTCCATCAGGTACGGACAGGTCAATATTTTCCATGTCCATCTCTTCATCATCCACCAGAAGCAAATCATCATCCGGAATGTCGTCGTCATCATCAGTGATGCGAAGAACATCAACATTGTTTTGTTCCAGTGTCTCAAGAATCCGTTCAAACTGCTCCTCCTCAAGAACCATATCCTTGAAGTAGTCACTGATTTCCTGGTATTCCAGCACATTTTTCTTTTTCTTCGCCACCGTCAGGAGCTCTTTTAATTTCGCGTCAAATTTTGCTTGTGTGTTTTCATCCATCTGGTCAATCCTCCATACCATATTATTTTTATCCTTAATTGAAAGAAATATGCGTTTTGTTAAGTTCTTCCAATGCTTTTTTGCCTTCAATTACTCTGCTTAGCGCTGATATATCCACCCCTGATCTTGCAGAGTAATACGCATAGCTGTTCTTTTTGACCCGCACAAGGATGTCGTGAAATGCTTTTTCCTTCTCGTGCTCACTTTCCAGTTCTGGAAGATTCGTCGTAAAAAGGGAGGCTGCCTCACTCTGTTCCTTCTCATCCTCAAACATATTGATGATACCTGCCGGATTAAACTGACCTCTCTCGATATCTTCAAACATCCGCCTTGCGACTTTACTGTAAAGTTCTTCCGTAAAATCTTCTGGTGTAATGTAGCTTTTTATCTTCGCGTATAACTGCGGATAATCTGTAAGCCATGTAAGCAGCAGTCTCTGCGACTTTTTTACATTTTCCTCAGGAGTATTCCTGTTTCTGCCCTGCACCCCTGACTTGGGTCGTTCGATGGTCGTCTGCGCGGCAAATCCGCCTGTCTTTGCCGCCATGTTCACTACCAGTTTTCTTAAATTCTCGAAACCAATATGATACTTCTCCGCCACTGCCTCAATGTAATTTTCACGCTCTACATCTTCGCTGAAATCACAAAGCCTTCTGGCTATCTGATTGTGAAAATTCGTCTTTTCCTCCGGGTCACCCATGTCAAAATCCCGCTCAAGCATCCTAATTTCAAACATAAATGAATTCTCTGCATGGTCAATACGCTCCTGAAAGGCTTCCTTACCCAGATCTTTAATAAATTCATCGGGATCCTTATACGGGGACATATTGATAATCTTACCAGACATCCCTGCATCCCGGAGTATCCGTATCGCACGCAGCGCTGCCTTCACTCCTGCCCCGTCACTGTCATACGCCAAGAGCACATCCTTTGTATATTTCTTAATCAGGCCAGCTTGTCCCGATGTAAACGCTGTTCCCAGAGACGCAACCGCCTGCGTAAAACCCGCCTGGTGCATGCTGATAACATCCATGTATCCCTCGCACAATATGATATTGCCTGTCCTTGCGGTTCGCGCATAGTTCATACCGTATAGATTTCTGCTCTTATCAAAAATTTCCGTCTCTGGCGAATTTAGATACTTGGGTCCGCTGTCATCTTCTCCCATGATACGTCCACCAAACCCAATAACGCGATGGTTGATATCCTGTATGGGAAACATCACCCTGTTCCAGAACAACGTCATTGTTCCTCGCCTTTCATCAACCTTTGCAAGTCCCACATCACGTATCAAATCATCTGTAAATCCTTTTTGCCGGAGATAAGCAAGCAGTTCCTCTCCTCTTGACGGCGCAAATCCAAGTCCAAAATTTTTCCTTGTCGCATCAGACAGCCTGCGCCTGTCCAAATATTCCTTTGCCCGCACGCCCCTGTCTGACCGAAGCTGATAATAGTAAAATGTCGCTGCCTCTTTATTGACCTCCAGAAGTCGCTGCCGCCTGCTCTCACGTCTCCTGGCTTCCTCGGAATACTCTGCCTGCGGCAGCTCCACGCCGGCCTTCTGAGCAAGCATTTTTAACGCCTCCGGAAAAGTACAGTTCTCGTACTTCATCACAAACGTAAGTACATTTCCACCCTCACCGCAGCCAAAACACTTATAAATCTGTCTCGCACGATTCACTGAAAATGACGGTGTCTTCTCTCCATGGAAAGGGCAGCAGCACATATAGTTACTGCCTTTCTTCTGTAATGATACATAGCCGGATATCACATCAACAATATCACTTTTCTGCCTCACTTCCTCCACCAGTTCCTCCGGATAATACATTGAAATCCAACTCTCTTTCTTTTTCCTGCCGACAGCCGGTCATCCCATCCAGAATTTCGGCACATACAGCTCGTTATACAGCGCTATGGCAAATCTGTCAGTCATAGAGCTTATGTAATCACACACAACCTTTTCACGCGGCTCACCGCTAAGACCCAGCTCCACAAAAAATTTAGGCAATTCCTCCGTATGCCGCATATAGTACTCATACAATGTCTTAACAAGTGACACAGCCTTATTTTCCTCGCATTTCGCAACTGGATTGCTGTACACCTTATCGTACATGAAATGACGCAAATCACGCATGGCAAGCTCCACATCATCCGACATACGCACATCATCTGTCCCCTTGCTCTGCGTCACAATATCATGAATGAAATTATTGAGCCGCTCCCTTGGTGAATAGCCAACCACCTCTCCTATTTCCCGCGGTATATCCCGCTCCTTCAGTATTCCTGCCCGGACTGCATCATCCATATCGTGGTAAGTATATGCAATCTTATCCGAAAAACGCACTACTTTTCCCTCAAGAGTCGCTGGCATGCTTGAGGTCTGATGATTTTTCATTCCGTCCCGCACTTCCCATGTCAGATTCAGCCCTTCACCATCTTTCTCAAGAATCTCCACGGTGCGCACACTCTGCTCGTTGTGCTTAAAACCGTAGGGACAGATATCGTTGAGCGCCCGTTCCCCTGCGTGTCCGAACGGAGTATGTCCGAGGTCGTGCCCAAGTGCTATCGCCTCCACCAGTTCTTCGTTTAACTGCAGTGCCCTTGCAATTGTCCGCGCATTCTGCGACACTTCCAGCGTATGTGTGAGCCTTGTCCGATAATGGTCAGACTCTGGTGACAAAAAAACCTGGGTTTTGTCTTTCAGGCGCCTGAAGGATTTGGAATGCAGTATTCTATCCCGGTCTCTCTGAAATACAGGTCTGATATCACACTGCTCCTCCTGCCTGTCCCTGCCCTTTGACATGGCACTCTGTGTAGCATATGGACTTAAATACTCACTTTCCCACTGTTCAAGATTCTCACGTATTGTCATAACAATCCCCCATAGAGTTGCTTTGCTTTTTCACACTAACTCCCCTTCCCCGCTTCAGCGGGTACTTAAATCAGAATGGTGAAATTTTAATTTTACGATATCCATATATAATATATTCCACACAGATTTCAAGATTCCTCTTTTTATCTATAATTCTACAAATTTTTATCAAACTCAATCTCCACATAGTCTCCCATCGCATGCTCTGCTTCTATAAAGAGTACCAGATGGTTATCCCTGACCGCAGAAAATCCTGCTGGTATCAAATCCAAATTTTCAAAGTCAATATCAAAATCAAGAAGTGTCATGGCATAATCCGTCACAGACCCGTTATTTAAAAAAGCGGAAAAATCTGCCTTGTCGACACCGCTATTTTTCACAGTATATCCATCAGCCAGCTCAAGACAGCTAACCACACCGGCAATATCAGAAAAATCCTTTAATCTAACATTCTTTCCAGTGTCCAGCTGAATATTGAGTGTCTTTACAATGTTATCTGGATGCGCACTGTTCTCATATTGCACGGTTCCCCTAAAAATGAAAGATACAATACCGCTTCCTTTTGTGGCAGTTTCATATTTCATCTCATATGAACGAAGATTTTCCGTAATAACGCTGCCGGCTACTGCTCTTTTTATATTTTCGTTTATTTGCCGCTGGACTTCCGCATTCACCATGCCGGTAAGTTGTGGATACTCCACACTGACTATGCCTTCCTCAAATACAGAAGCTTCTACATTATAAATAATATCTTGTCCTTGCGCAGTGCGGTCCGCAAATGGTACAATCACTGTTTCTTCCTCCGTCACTGTCTCTGTCTGTTCTGTATTTTGTTCCTGCACTGTATTCAGTTCATCACGTACAATCACTGGCTGCGGGGGCTCTGGAAGAATATCATCATAAGTTAATGTAAACGGTTCTTCCACTTCCTTGTATTCTCCACATCCAGCTGCCATCACCATTACAGCAGCTGCAATACTTATTAATTTTATGTAATTTTTCACTATTAAATCCTTCCTTTTGTATCCTTTTATTGCTTCCAATACTGTGTTTACTAAATGACTTATGCGTGAAAAAGGAATATAAACAGTCGAGTAGACAAGCGGCTCACGCCGCAAGCCCCTCACAGAACCGTGCGTGCGCCTTTCACGCACACGGCTCCT
>JAIECJ010000194.1 GCA_029068555.1 Lachnospiraceae bacterium | reverse complement strand
CAATACCGTTTTTAATGGAGTATAGCAAATTTTTCCAGTGATGTAAAGTATTGTTACAAGCCGGATGGAGTACTAGTACAGATTTTCAAGCATATTCAGGTACATAACTATTTGTCTGAAAGCATGTCCCTGACAATTATACCATATTAAAGCGTGTTTGAAAAATCATTCCTATCATCTGCATATCGACGCGCCTGCGTCGTATTCACCACTTTGCATGATATTCGCACCACATTCAGTCACCGTGGCGGTGGCTAAGGTGACTGACGGAAGCGAAACAAGTGATACATAAAGTTTGGGGAAATGTTTGTAATTATATAAATATATTCGTTATATTCTGACAAATACATTGTTATTCTGTCAAAATTATTGTATTATAAGTAGGTACTGGTGTATTATGCAAATTATTTGCATTGATCTAGAGCGTGTTCGAAAAATGCTTTCTGCCAGATGTGCGTCACAGTTTGTGGGAGATCTGCGCCAAATGAAGGAGGCATAGGGGTCAAAGGCATAATGGTCACTGCCTTATGTTGACTGAATTTGGCGCAAATCTCACGCAAAGTGGTGAATACGACGCATGCGCGTCGTTATGCAGATGGCAGGAATGTTTTTTCAAACACGCTCTAATACATCAGTAAAATGCTATTGAGAATTGCGAATGCGAAAGGAGTAAAATTATGAGAGCGAAAAGAACTTTATTACTAAGTATTCTGTCTGGCATTTTATTGCTAATCGGATGTGGTGCAAATACAACACCCGAAATAATAATGCCTGAACAGCCCATGGTATCTGCCGTGACATCTGGGTCATCCTCTGTCACACAGCCGCAGGCTACAAGTCCAGATATCAATGCCGGGGAAGAAAATACCCAAATCACGTCCACTTCCGGCAATAACTATACTGTCTACCTGATTACAATGGATTTGGCAGACAGTTATTGGAAATCTATTGATGATGGTTGTCTGGATGCCGCCAAAGAATTAGGAAATATTACTTACAAATGGACTGGGCCCGATTCCCATGACGACACACTGCAAAGCGCCTGTATTGATGATGCCGTCGCAAACGGTGCTGACGCCATTCTGGTTGCCGCAAACAGCAAAGACGGAATCAACGCAAGTCTGCAAAAGGCCTCCGAAGCCGGCTGTAAAATTGTATATGTTGACAGCGCTGCAAGCTACGATTGTGTAACAGCACTTTCAACTGACAATACTGTTGCGGGGAAAACCGCCGGAGAAACCATGATAAAAGCGTTGCAGGAAAAAGGAATATCAAGCGGTACAATCGGTGTAATGGGAGTCACTGTTGACACTGCGTCCTGCGTGGCACGAGAAACAGGATTCCGTCAGGCATTTGAAGGAACAGATTTCACACTCGCAGACACAGTATTTATGCAGGACAATGCAGACAATGTTACAAACGCAGTAAAAGAAGGTCTCTCCCAAAACTATATTGGATTTTTTGGCACAAATGAAGGTACCACTGTTACCATCGGAAACGCCATAAAAGAAGCTGCAGCAGAAAGCACTGTGGTAGGATTTGATACTTCAGATGCGGTACTCTCCCTTGTGGCAGATGGAACTATTTATGCTACTATGCAGCAAAATCCAAAGGTCATGGGACATGACGGCATGACAATTGCTGTACAAGCTCTTGAAGGCACCTACACCGACACCAATACCACTACCGATACAGGTGTCACTGTCATTACAAAAGATGCAATGTAGGGAGGGATGGATATGAAATTCAAGCAGAAAATGCTGACCCTATGCTGTGTTCCTCTTTTATTACTGACAATCCTGTCCCTGATTATCGGTTTAATTCAGTTTCGTTCTGGTATGTACAATCAGACAAAAAGCCGCCTGCAATCCAGTGCACTGGCAGCAATGAATTTGTACAGCAGTCAGGGATATGGAGATTACTCACTAAAAGATGACGGATATGTGTGGCGTGGAATGAATTTTAATGTCTCACAGGAAACTTTTGTCGTTGATGATTTGAAGGAACAGACGGACGTAGACATCACATTTTTCTATCAGGATATGGCAGTCATGACCTCTATATGCAATGAGGATAACATTCGCTGGATTGGCATGAAAGCTGGGGAGAATATCAAAACATTTACGTTGGGGCAAGGAGCACAGCTCTGGTACCGGAATATCGAAATTGATAAGAAAATGTACCATGCCTATATTATACCTATTGTACAATCAAGTGACCAGTCAGTTATCGGAGCACTAATGGCATCCACCCCTACCACGGAATTGGACACTCTGATGACTCGCTATATTTTGACATGTTCTTTAGCATCTGCATTCATACTGATTACCGTAGCTATCTTCATTTTCTGGTACATAGGCGGACTGACCAAGGTACTCCACGATGTGCGAAAGGTACTTTTAAAAGTTTCCGAAGGCGACCTTTCCGATGAAAGACTGGTTCGAATCAAGCGTAAAGATGAATTTGGCGAACTGGCTGTTGGAACGGAAAAGCTCCGAACAAAAATTGATGATCTTTTAAAAAATATTCAAAACGGTATGTTAAAACTTACGGAAGCCGCAGAACAGTTAAATGACATGTCGGGAAAAAATGTTACGGCTGCAAAAGAGATGCGAGACAGCGTAGGACAAATTTACGAAAAGGCTAACAGCCAGGAGGCTGGAACGCGCAGCGCATCAGACAATGTTGAAACCACCCGAAACGCCATTGATATGATGCTGGAGCAGATAGAAAACATTAACCTCCTATCCAACCATATGGCTACTCTTTCTGAAAACAGCCAGAATATCTTAAACGAGCTTTCCGAAAGCAGCAAAAATTCCCGTGAGACAGTAACTGAAATCGGTTACCATGTTTCTGTTACCAATGACTCCGTGGAACAAATCAAAACTGTGACTGAATATATCACAAACATTGCCGATGAAACAAATCTGCTCGCATTAAATGCAAGTATTGAGGCAGCCCGTGCCGGCGAAGCTGGAAGAGGATTTGCTGTGGTCGCCCAGGAAATTCAGAAACTGGCAGAAGAATCCAATACCTCCGCAGCCAAAATCGGTCAGAATATTTTGTCGCTTGTAGAAAAGACAAGTGGAATTGTCGCTGTAATGGACACGATTAAAGATACCTTGGAACATCAGGAAATCAACATTGAAAAAACAAGACAAATTTTTAATGAAATTGCATCTGATATCTCACAAATTACGGATAAAGAAGTTGCCATGCAGACAAATGTAGCCGATATGAATCTGGCAAAAGATAATATGTCACGTATAATTACGGAATTGTCAGACTCTGCTATTGACAATGCTTCCCTCTCTCAAAATGCGACAGACGCAACCGAGCAGATGATGCATGAAATCGAAAATCTTGAAACACTTACTGAGGATTTGACAGAATTAGCTGGAAGTCTTGACGGAAATCTGAAAGCATTTCTACTATAACCTGCCACAAACTACGGTGATGCCTCATATGAAAAGCACCACCGTAGTTTATTTTGCTTTATGCAATTTCATTCATATAATTATTTATCAAACTCTGGATTAAATGCATAGAAGTTGCGTGAGTCGAGGTTCTCCTGTGCGATGCGGAGTGCTTCACCGAAACGTGAAGATTGAAGTAAAAAATTATCTGTTGATTTTCTGCATTTTCTCTATAATGGACTGCCAATACATGCGGTCTTTCAAGATCCGGATTACCGTAATCGTGGAATCTTCCACGACAAAGAAGATTAAATATGTACTATAAGGCTTGAAATATTTGAATTCATGCTGTTTATTCCCTTGGAAAGTTCATCACATAATGCGCCTATGGCAGCTTTTTCGGAATATTCTGTTTTCAGAATTTCTTGATTTCTAATTGACGGTACTGCAGGTGCCATAGTATCACTTCCTTTCGATTCTTAATTTTATTATACGGTATTTAGTATTATCTTATCAACAGATCTTTATTTAATTTTCCTCAAAGCAGTGTCTTAGGTTACTGTTCACACCTACGCCAAAGTAGTGGGTATCATGCGCCAAAATGCTTGCCTTTTAGCATTTTGTGTACAAAATCTGTTATAATTCACACCTCATTAACTTATAAGCTGATGAAAACTGGCGTTGGTGTGAATTGTAACGTGTCTTAGTTACTGTTCACACCTACACCAAAGTAGTGGGAATCGTGCGCCAAAATGCTTGCCTTTTAGCATTTTGTGTGCAAAATCTGTTATAATTCACACTTCATTAACTTATAAGCTGATGAAAACTGGCGTTGGTGTGAATTGTAACGTGTCTTAGAGCGTGTTTGAAAAATGCTTTCTGCCAGATGTGCGTCACAGTTTGTGGGAGATTTGTGCCAAATGAAGGAGGCG
>JAIECJ010000193.1 GCA_029068555.1 Lachnospiraceae bacterium | reverse complement strand
TTTGCACACAAAATGCTAAAAGGCAAGCATTTTGGCGCATGATTCCCACTACTTTGGCGTAGGTGTGAACAGTAACTGAACTGTTACTAAAATAAGGTAATTTTTTTTCTTGTATAGACAAATTCGAATAATTGTGTTATGATAACAAACGTGATATTACATAACTAATTTTAAGCACCCGTAGTCTAATGGATAGAACGAAGGCCTCCGACGCCTTTAATGCAGGTTCGATTCCTGTCGGGTGCATTTCCTTGAGAAGGATTGATGTACACATGTGTTATTGCTTGTAACTGTAAGGGACAGAGTCGTCAGCGACGGCTGATGACCTGAGGGAGATTTGGAAGTGACAGATAGGAGTAGAAATGGATAACAGAAAGAAAAGGAAAAACAAGCAAAAAAGCAAACCAATTTCCAATGATAACACAAAACAGTTAAATGCAAAGCCGCAACAGGCCGAAAATGAATTGAAGAATGAGGCTATAGACACTGTCGGGACGAATGAAGAGTCTGTTCAAACAGAAAACAAAGAAGAAAAAAGTAAAGATACAGACAGTATCAGACAAGGTTCAAAAGTAGCAGATAAAGAACTGGCTAAGCCTGAAAAGACAAATGTGCAGCCACAGAATAACAGGGCGGAAAAAACAGCCACAGTTGGTTCAACAAAACCAGCTGAAAAAGTGAAGGCGGAAGCCAATTCTGAGGCTGTTATCTGGAACAGCCTTATGCAGCTCGCTGGCGGGAACATAAAAGAAACTGTGGTGAAGGCCGCAAAAATCTTATTGCCGGCTGCAGCGTGTGTGATTGTTATTGCCGTGATTGTTTCATATATAGGTTCACAGAGGACAAAAGCAGTTGAGAATCCCAGTTCGGACACAGAAGTAGATGGAGGAGTTGTTACACTCAGCGATAAGCCCTTAGAGGAGAATGCATATAGCAGTGTCAATGAGCTGATGAATACATTTTACAGAGCCTTGGCAGACGGTGATATGGAGACAGTGAGGGCAATTAAGGATTATAATGATGATAAGGAAATCATCACTTATGAGAAAAAGAGTGAGTTCATTGAGTATTATGATAATATCAACTGCTACACGAAACCTGGCATAAGCGACAATACTTATTTCGTATATGTTACTTATACAGTAAAGATACAGGACATAGAGACAAAGGCGCCCGGACTCAACGCATGGTATGTGTATACAGCAGAGGATGGAAGCCTTAAGATAGATGGGGACACCGAAGAAAATATCAAAGCTGCATTTAAACTTGTTACAAGTCAGGACGATGTAGTTGATTTGTATAATAAGATAGATGTGAGTTATAAGGAGGCAGTGGCTGCTGACGAGGCACTTAGCGTATTTTTGGAAGAACTTCCTGTGCAGATTAAGACATCAGTAGGCGAAGCACTGGCACAGCTTGAAACACAGGAAAGTAATGCCGAGACTTCCCAGACAGAGGCACTGCAGCCAACAGCCGATGAACAGACACAGCCAGCGGAGTCTGAAGTTCCAAGTGAGGCAGAAGCTCAGCCTCAGAACCAGATAGTTAATCAGATTGTGAAAGCAACAGATACTGTGAATGTGCGCTCCTCAGATAGCGAGGAGGCGGATAAGATTGGCAAGGTACAGTCAGGTACAGAACTTACACGCGTTGAGGAGAGAATCAACGGATGGAGTAAGGTTATCTTTGAGGATAGGGAAGCATATATAAAGAGCGATTACCTTGAGGTGGTAACTGCTGAAGTGACAGTGGAACCAATTGGCACAGTAACAGCGCGGACAAATGTAAATGTCAGAAGTCAGCCAGATCAGGAATCTGCAAAGCTTGGTACAGCACAGGCTGGAATGACCTATGACTTGCTTGAAGATCAGGGTGAGTGGTTCAAGGTAAATTATAATGGGACAACAGGCTTTGTGAAAGCAGAATTTTTTGAGAAATAGATAAAGTTATTGAAATGTGATACATAAGTTGATTATAATAAAATTGTGTCTAAATGCAGACCCATGTAGCATGTATGTTACATGGGTCTGCATTGTAAAGGCTCAGACATGTGACGATGCACAAATGAAAGGTAAGGGATTGTGTATGTTTAATCAAAAACGAATTGGTATCATGGGAACCGGTAAGATTGCAAAAGTCATGGCAGGTACGATCAAAAAGATGAAAAATGTAAAATGTTATGGCGTGGCATCAAGGAGTGAGGCAAGAGCGCAGAAATTTGCGGAGGAGTATGGTATAAAAGTGGCATATACTTCTTATGAGGAGATGGTGCTTGACGATAAAATAGACCTGATTTATATAGCAACACCACATTCGGAACACTATGCAAATATGAAATTATGTATTGAGAACGGCAGGAATGTGTTGTGTGAGAAGGCATTTACTGCAAATGCAGGACAGGCTGAGGAAATTTTGATGCTTGCGAGGGAAAAAGGTGTGTTTGTGACAGAGGCAATGTGGACAAGATATATGCCGATGCTAACAACGATAAAAGGCATCATTAATTCAGGAATGATAGGTGAGCCGACAATGCTTACGGCGAATCTGGGGTATCATGTATCTGACAAGCAGAGACTTACAGATCCAGCCCTTGCAGGAGGTGCACTGCTTGATTTGGGAGTATATACACTCAATTTTGCCGCCATGATTTTTGGAAAAGAGATTGAAAGCATGGAGTCTTCTTGTATACTGACTGATACAGGGGTAGATGCCTGCGATAGCATTACATTAAAATATAAAGATGGAAGGATGGCAGTTTTGAACTGTACAATGAATGCAGTCAGCGACAGACGCGGCGTTGTATATGGACCAAAAGGATATATTGTAATTGAAAATATTAATAATTTTGAGTCTGTTACTGTATACGATGCGGGTTACAGGCCGGGAAAAACAATAAAGGCACCCAAACAGATTACAGGTTATGAGTATGAGGTATACTCGTGTCTGGAAGCAATCGAAAAAGGGGAAAAAGAATGTTGGGAGATGCCGCATGAGGAAACACTTCGTATTATGAAACAGATGGATAGACTTCGCGCACAATGGGGAGTTGTCTATCCTTTTGAGAAAGAGGTTCTTGCTGAGACGGAGTTGTCAGAGAGGAGAACAGAAGTTTTGACAGGTGAAGTAGTGGACACTGTAAAAGATGCCACAGATATACTACAGCGTGTTTGAAAAATGCTTTCTGACAGATGTGCGTCACAGTTTGTGGGAGATTTGTGCCAAATGAAGGGCGCATAGCGGGCTATGTAACCTGAATTTGGCGCAAATATCGCACAAAGTGGGGCGTGCAGGTGGCAGGAATGATTTTTCAAACACGCTCTAGCATAAGCTGCTAAATTCTGGCAATACTATAGTTATCGGAAATATTCGTAAAAGTTGTAAACGAAAGGAAGATGGCTATGAAGAAAGATGACCAGGAAATATTAAAGGAAGTGCAGAGAAACTCCAGTATGGCAATGAATGCGATTGATACGATATCGGAGAAGGTTCAAAATAGAGAGCTTTTGCATGAGCTGTCAAAGGAGAGACTGCTATACTCTGTAATACAAAATAAAGCAACAGACAGGCTTCAGAGTGAGAGGGCAGAGGGGTATCATGCCAGTGTGATGCAGGACATGATGCTTAAGGGGGGGATACAGATGAATACCCTTACAAACTGCAGTCCCAGTAAAATTGCCGAGCTTATGATACAGGGGAGCAACAGGGGTTTGACTAGCATGTGGAAATCCATTAACCATCATCAGAATTCGGGCAATACATCCATGGAGGTTGCAAAGGAGTTGATGGATTTTGAGACAAAATCAATTGAAAGACTAAAAAAATTCTTATAACAGGACGAAAGATTTGAAAGGATAAGAGATGACCAGATTGAATAAATACCTTGCGGAATGTGGTATATGCTCAAGGCGGAACGCTGACAAACTCATAGATCAGGGCAGGGTGCGCGTAAATGGTCAAAAAGCCGTAAGTGGTATGCAGGTATGTGACAATGATATCATAGAGGTAAATGGCAAGAAAGTAAAAGCGGTTTCTGTGAAAGTCGTTCTTGCATACAATAAGCCGGTCGGAGTTGTATGCACTGAGAAAGACAGACACGCAGAGAAGACAATTGTTAGGGCAGTGAAATATCCCATGAGGCTTACTTACGCAGGACGCCTTGACAAAGAATCTGACGGGCTGATGATTATGACAAATGACGGAGAGCTGATACAACACATGATGAAAGGGGCAAACTGCCACGAAAAGGAATATGTTGTAAAAGTGGACAAGGAACTGACTGATGAATTTCTTTCAGGGATGTCACAAGGTGTATATCTAAAGGAGCTGGACAGGACAACGCGTTCGTGCAAATTAGAGCGCGTTGGCAAATACACGTTTAAAATCATACTTACACAAGGGCTAAACAGACAGATTCGCCGGATGTGTGAAAAATTTGGTTATAAGGTAAAGTCTCTCACGCGAATCAGAGTGATGAACATAGAACTGGCGGGCTTAAAAAGCGGTGAATACCGAGAGCTGAAAGGTGATGAACTGTCAAGGCTTTATCGTCTGTGTGGAATGCCGGATAAAACAAAATAATAAAGTCCAGCCAAAATTAGTGTAAATCCACAGATATCAATAAGAAGCGTTTCGGAAATTAGTCGAGACGTTTTTTTGTTGCCAGAGTGTGTTTGAAAAATGCGGTGGCAACAAAGTAAATTTGTGTTGAAAGGAATGACAGGTAAGGTTTTATATGCTAAAATATTTAATGTTTACAGAGAGATGAATTAAAATATGAAGGAGTCAGCATGAAGTATATTTCAAACACGTCTGACAGTGTTTTTGACTGAATTATGTAATGTGCTGGACCGCATGATAAACGGGGAAGCACCAGAAAGGTTCACGGACAGTGAGACACAGTTTGCGCGGATTTGCCATCGAGCGTTTTTACCAGATTTCACAGAAAAACAGATATAAGCTCGACGTGGATCGCAAGGAGCTTCAGATGCTGGTATCAGATGTAAGGTGCAGAAGCTTTATGAAGCAATGGAGAATGTGGTTCAACAAATCCTCATTTACAGTGTAATGACGATGTTGTATAATATAGTAGCAGGAGGAATGATTAAAGGAGAATCAGTCAGATGGCATGCAAAACATGCTTTAGTATTGGAGTATTGGAGCGAAATTTAATATTATTTGCATGAGACGCCAGTGTATAATAAGTAGATATTTTGATAATGATTGGAACGGATGTAGAATTGGCGGGTTGGTTAGCGATGGAAAACGTTGGGTGAGTGACAGAACCATTGATATAAATGGGCAATGCCCGATTTGGCTTTATTAGGGAGGAGTATATGGCAGAAAACAATGAAGCGATACATAGGATGAAAGAACTTGTTGAGAAGTTAAGAGAGGCATCAAAAGCATACTATGCACAAGACAAGGAAATCATGAGCAATTTTGAGTATGACAAATTGTGTGATGAGCTGGAGGCATTGGAACAGGAGACGGGTATGGTTCTGGCGGGCAGCCCGACAATCAGTGTAGGGTATGAGGCGATAGATGAGCTGCCCAAGGAGTCGCATGAAAGTCCGATGTTGTCACTTGGAAAGACCAAGGACAGAGAGGAATTGAAAAGCTGGCTGGGGGACAAAGAAGGACTGCTCAGCTGGAAACTAGACGGTCTTACGATTGTTCTTACGTACCAGAACGGTGGACTGTTAAAGGCGGTTACGCGCGGAAATGGTGAAGTTGGGGAAGTGATTACCAACAATGCAAAAGTGTTTAAAAATATTCCGCTTCGCATCAAACATCAGGGGGAGCTGGTTCTCAGGGGAGAGGCGGTTATTACGTACCATGATTTTGAGAAAATTAACAGCCATATAGAAGATATTGACGCTAGGTATAAGAATCCACGAAATCTCTGTTCTGGTTCAGTCAGGCAGTTAAATAATCAGATTACCGAGGAAAGAAATGTCAGATTCTATGCGTTTGCCCTTGTGAAGGCAGATGGCGCTGATTTCGGGAACTCACGGGAGAACCAGTTTGCTTTTTTGAAGGAACAGGGATTTGACGTTGTTGAATACCAGAAAGTTGATGCGGATAATGTTACAGATGCGGTTGCTGATTATGAGGAGCGTGTACAGAATTATGACATACCGTCAGATGGGCTGGTATTGACATATGATGATATCGAATATGGACGTTCCCTAGGACGGACTGCCAAGTTTCCGCGTGACTCAATTGCTTTCAAATGGGCAGACGAGATAAGGGAAACCATATTGAAAGAAATAGAGTGGAGTCCAAGCCGGACAGGACTGATTAATCCGGTTGCTATTTTTGAACCAGTAGAGCTTGAGGGAACTACGGTAAGCAGGGCTTCGGTTCATAATATCAGCATACTCAAAGGACTGAAACTCGGCATTGGTGATAAAATCACTGTCTATAAGGCAAATATGATTATACCGCAGATAGCGGAAAATCTTACAGGAAGTGACAACATAGAGATTCCATCTGTCTGCCCTGTGTGTGGGGGCGCTACAGAGGTGCGTGCGGTGAATGAGGTGCAGTCCCTGTACTGTACAAATTCTGATTGTGATGCAAAAAAAATAAAGTCGTTTACCCTGTTTGTGAGCCGGGATGCGATGAACATTGACGGGTTGTCAGAGGCTACACTGGAAAAATTTATTGCAAAAGGGTTTATCCACCAGTATCAGGATATGTTTCATCTTGACAGATATAAGGACGAGATTATAGCAATGGAAGGGTTTGGGGTTAAATCCTACAAAAAACTGATAGACGGTATTGAAAAGTCCAGAAATGTAGAACTGCCAAAACTGATTTACAGCCTTGGCATAGCGAATATCGGACTGGCGAATGCAAAGGTTATCTGCAAGTATTATAAGTTTGATTTGGATGTCATGCGCCATGCGACTGCCGGAGAACTCAGCGAAATTGACGGTATTGGCGAAATTATTGGGAAAGCTTTTGAGGATTATTTTTCTGATAATAAAAATATTGAAAGATTTGACAATCTCTTAAAGGAGGTTACAATAATAAAAGAAAGTGTCGACGAGGAGGATCAGATACTTGATGGTCAGACCTTTGTAATTACTGGTAGTCTGGAACATTTTGAAAGCAGAAATGCCCTGAAGGAGCTGATTGAGAAGAAGGGCGGAAAAGTGGCAGGAAGTGTGTCTGCCAAGACTGTCTGCCTGATTAACAACGATATTGCCTCCAATTCCTCAAAAAACAAAAAGGCAAAGGAACTCAATGTCCCGATTTGCACAGAGGAGCAGTTTATGCAAGCGTATCTGGGAATGGAAATTTGATGAGAATAGAAAATAAATTGACAGGAGAGTAAAGAAATGCCTATTAAAGTACAGAGTGACCTGCCTGCAAAGGAGATACTTGAATACGAAAATATTTTTGTGATGGATGAAAACCGGGCAATGCATCAGGATATCAGACCGCTGCAGGTCTGTATATTAAATCTAATGCCCGTAAAGCAAGACACCGAACTACAGCTTTTGCGTGCACTGTCCAACACTCCGTTGCAGGTTGATGTGACGTTCCTGATGGTGGCAAGCCATATATCACTAAATACGTCAGCGAATCATCTGAACCGTTTTTACACAACATTTGACGAGATAAAGCAAAAGCGTTTTGACGGTCTGATTATAACTGGTGCTCCTGTTGAGGATATTACGTTTGAGGAAGTTGATTACTGGCATGAGGTGTGTGAGATTATGGACTGGGCGGAAGAACGTGTAACCTCCACACTACATATTTGCTGGGGAGCACAGGCTGGATTTTACCACTATTATGGTATTCAGAAACGCAAGCTTCCAGAAAAGCTGTTTGGTATCTATTGGCACAAGGTACAAAACAGAAAAGTTCCATTGGTGCGTGGTTTTGATGACTATTTCCCTGCTCCGCACAGCCGCCATACAGAAACACCTGCTGCTGATATCCATCGTTGTGATAAGATTACTGTTCTTGCGGAGTCTGAGGAAGCTGGCGTATTTCTTGCATATGCACAGAATGGTAAAAAGATATTTGTCAATGGTCATCCGGAATATGACAGATATACACTTGATGCGGAATATAAAAGAGATTTAGGGAAAGGACTTTCGATACATATTCCGAGAAATTATTATCCCGATAATGATGCGTCACAAAGGCCAAATCTACAGTGGCGTTCACACAGTAACAATCTCTATACAAACTGGTTGAACTACTATGTCTATCAGGCGACGCCGTATGAGTGGTAAAAAAGCTTGGAAATGCTGTATTTATTAGGGTTTGCTGTATATTTGTTATTTGGTAAAACTATCGTAAATTATCGCAAATTCACGCCATTTATTGCAAAAATGGGTTGTTGCGCCGGAAGGGATGACTTTTACCAAGGAAGAAATCGGGGAACGGATTCATTTTCAGGAACAGCATTTTGATAGTGAGATTGTGATGTAAAAATACACTAGAGGACCTAAAAGTATGAGTAAAAAGCTTATTTTTATAAAGGATTTTTCTAAAGAAGAAATATATGAAATATTTAAATGGGCAGACAAGTTTGTGAAAGATGTGGGTCAGGCAAAACCATTAGAGGGAAAGACAGTTGTATTATTCTTTCCCGAGAGTAGTATTCGTACAAGAGTAACATTTGAAAAAGGAATTCAGGAGTTGGGAGGGAAGACAATTCTTTTTCCACCGTCATCACTTGATAAAAAAGAGAAGATAGAAGATGTGATAGGATATTTAGAGAACTGGGTTGATGCTATTGTGGTACGACACAGCGATATTGAGGTTGTAAAAAACATGGCGAAGTATGCTAGGATTCCAGTGATTAATGCGTTGACTTCTGAGAATCATCCCTGTGAAGTTATTACGGATTTGTATGCATTGTCCAAGATTTACGATAGTATTGAAAAGAAGAAATTTCTATTTGTTGGAGCAAAAGGCAATATCGGGAATTCGTGGAAAGCAGCTTCTGAATTAATGGGATTTGAGTTAGAGCAATGTTGTCCGGTTGGATATGAGCTAGAAAATATTAAGTTTTATACAAATATCGAGGATGCAATTCTTGGTAAAGATATCATATGTACAGACTCTATACCGGATAAGGCAAAGGAAGATTTTAAGGAGTATCAAATTACTGTCCAACATATGGAAAAAGCAAATCAGGGAGCGATTTTGAATCCGTGCCCACCTTTTTTTAGAGGAGAAGAGGTTTCAGAGGATGTAATAAACAGTGATTACTTTGTGGGTTACGGTTTCAAAAAAAATTTGGTTCCGGTACAACAGGCAATTTTGTGTTATTTGTTGGATAAGTAGTTATAGATGAATTTTGATTAGGAGATGTTCGGAGTAAATGACAATCAGAGAAGCAAATAGAAACGATTTAACTAAAATACTGCAGTTATATCTGTATCTTCACGAGGAAAGCGTTCCGGAAGACACAGAGCATTTACAAAACACATGGGAAATCATTATAAATGATGTTAATCATCATCTTATTGTTTGTGAAATTAACGGTAAGATTGTGGCATCTTGCGTATGTGTGATTATTCCAAATCTTACAAGGAATGTCCGTCCATATGCATTTGTGGAGAATGTGGTGACGCATGGAGATTATCGAAAGAAGGGGTATGCGACTGCTTGTTTAAATTTTGCAAAGCAGATTGCAGAAAAGAACAATTGTTATAAAATGATGCTGCTTACAGGTTCGAAGGAAGAAAGTACATTGAATTTTTATCGGAATGCTGGGTATAACAGTTCGGACAAGACAGCATTTATTCAGTGGATTGATATGTAAAATGAAAAATATGAATTACTAATCGTTTGGTAAAATTATTGTAATGTTTATCTGTGCTGGCGCTGATTAAATCAAATAATATGGGACAGAAAATAGAGAGCTTCTTGGAAAAGACCATGTCAGAGGCGAGCAACTACCGATAGATGGATACCATTTGGTGGTACATGTCTGGATTCGAAATTCCAAGGGAGAGTATCTGATTTCGCAGCGCTCTGCAAACAGACCAACATATCCTTTGATGTGGGAGTGTGTAGGTGGTTCGGTTATAAAGGGTGAGGATAGTTTGTTAGGAGCAATCAGAGGGGCAAAGGAAGAAGTGGGTGTCGATTTGATGCCGGAAAATGGACAAGTTCTTTTTATGTACGTTCTCAAAAAAGATGAACAGCCTTTATAAACGGCAGATTGTCCGCAGCGTCAGGGCAATTATAAACCTACAAGGGGAGAACTACACCCTTTGCAGACTTTATGGTTGCCCTGTTTTTTATTTGCAGAAATAGGAGCAAAGCTGATACCCTGGTTATGGACAGGCAGGACGAAGGAAGTTAGGACCCCGCAGGGATGCGGGTGATCCTGGTAGACATGGGAGGTTTAGGAAAACTATTTTATATAGTGTCTTGTTTTTTCAATTGGTGTACAGTATACTTAACAATAGTTATACTATGAAAGAGGCGTTGTTATAGCTATTTTAATGCCTTCTGCTTTGATTAATTACAAAATCCCTTTTTAATAACAGGCTGTAATAAGGGAAAAGGTATTTATGATATTGGAACAAAATATTGAGGTTGAACTTGGGGAGTATGTCTCTGATGACTTTGGACTGATTTACCGTTTGTCAGTCTCTGAAATAGCAAAATGGTTTATTGAGGACGAGCGTGGCGAATGAGGGCATTGAGAGATAAAGGGGGTAATATATATGATAATCACGATCAGCAGGGAGACCGGAAGCGGTGGACATACAGTAGGCAGGCTTTTGGCGGAGAAGCTGGGATATGATTTTTATGACAAAGAAATTGTGGCATCAGTGGCAGGCGGGATGGGGATTGATGAGAAACTCATTTTGGAAAACGGGGAAAATATGTCTGACCAGGATTACATTGACATGAAGAGCGGTTTTGTACCACATTACAGGAAATCGGAAGTCCCTTACGAGGAAATCAAGGAGGCACAGGACAAAGTAATCAGAAGTATTGCTGAGAAGGGAAATTGTGTTATTGTAGGCCGTGGTGCCGACTATATCCTCAGAGAGTGTGATGATGTCCTTCATGTGTTTATCCACGCAAGCATAGAGCACCGCGTGAGGCGGGTTCAGCGGCACGAAGGCGTGACAGGCCAAGAGGAGCGCATTCGAAGGGAGCTTGAGCAAAAGGATCGATCCAGGGCAACATATTACAGATATTTTACACAGAAGGAATGGGGTAAAGTAGAGAACTACACGCTCGCGCTCGATTCTGGTACATTCACCAAAACACAGTGCGCAGAGTTGATTATCAGGGCAGTTGAAATGCGGAGCTTTTAGATATGGGGCAGCTGCATCAAGCCACAGTATGTAATTTTGGCACAATCGAGTGTTTTGCTTGGTTTGCTGCATGTAACAGGAAGCCAAAGGCAGGACTATTGTTACTGTTCACACCTACGCCAAAGTAGTGGGAATCATGCGCCAAAATGCTTGCCTTTTAGCATTTTGTGTGCA
>JAIECJ010000192.1:10846-12874 GCA_029068555.1 Lachnospiraceae bacterium | reverse complement strand
GCGGAATTGGCAGACGCGCAGGCTTCAGGTGCCTGTGGTAGCAATATCGTGTGGGTTCAAGTCCCATCTCCTGCATTGTACAGAATAAAAGTTAGAGAAGCTGAAATGATTAGCTTCTTTTTTTATAATTCTTGAAATTGAGCGGAGGAATATCTTTCCCCACTGCCTCCTACCTATATGCGCGTCAGATGTCAGATAGTGCGGAGGGGTGACAAACAAATACAAATAAAAAGTGACTTACTCAATCCTTAAAAGGCTATGACAAAATCATTTTAATACTCATCGTAATAATCCCCTGTTAAAAATTCAAATTAGAATGAAATGGTGTTGAATTTTCATAAACATTTTCCATCAAGTCTTATTGTCGTCACCCCAAGCATAACATATCTGTCTGCGCTTTCCCAATATGACGGAACAAGGTAGAACCAAAGTATTTGAAATGCCTTATTCTAATCCTCCTCTATTGGAACATTGTTTGGAGAACCTGTAGGCAGATCCCTTTATATCTTTCCTTAAGTTTATGATGTTGCGCAGAGCAGGGTCATGCCCTAACAAAAAGAAAAAGCAGAATCAACAGATCTGCTTTTTCATACTTATACAGAATTATGCAACAACATACTTTTCAATTCTGGACATAAACTCTTCACTTTCATCCATTTCAGCATGAATATCAAGAATCAATGGCTTCCTGCAATCGCAGCTCAACACGCCAAGGAGTGATTTTGCATCAAGATATGTATTTCTACCGCTTATCAAATCAATATCATAAGGTGCGCTCCTCGTGATATCTACAAATTCTTTAACCTTGTCTACTGAATCAAGTAATACTTTAACTCCCATGATTTTTTCCTTTCTTTTCGCTCCCGCTTATAGGGATTCGCCTGTTACACTTTTTGCTGTGGCAGCTCCGCCATTATTTGTATACAAGCCAAACTGCCGCCTTTCATATTATCGCTTATTTTTGCACGATTAGCAACCCTTAACTTTCATTTCTATGTTTTGTGCATTTTTTATTATTTTAAGGATTCATTTTTATGCATTTAGGCTATATATTTTATCATTTTTTATTTTTTCAGAATGTAATGCATTGTTTTGCACCTTTCGTGCACAGCTGTACTTATCATTCTGACCTTTACACAATTCAGTATATTAATCTGTTTCTTGCAAAAACAACCACCTGTTGCAACAATTCACGCCATAGCTCCCTGTTCAGGCATCAAGACAGTCAAATCTATTCCATCTGTTCCTATCTATAAGTACTTTTTCAATGCTGCAATGACATCATCATACTCCGCATCTGACAGAGTCGTTCTTTTCGGATCCATGGCAAATGTTCCTCCCCATTCAAATTCATCATCCTTGTACTTTGGCACCAGATGAAAATGAAGATGATGTCCTGTATCCCCATAAGCTCCATAGTTTACTTTATCCGGTGAAAATGCCTTATGGATCGCTTCCGCAACATGATTGACATCACAGAAAAATGCATTTCTCTCCTCTTCGGAAAGTTCAATCATTTCACTCACATGATGTTTGCTTGCAACAATGACTCTTCCCTTATGACTCTGCTCCTTAAACAAATACACCTTTGTCGCATTCAGCTCGCAAATCTTGATGCCAAACTTTGCTGCCAGCTCACCTTCCTTACAGTACGCACAATTATTATCTATCATAATGATATGCCTCCTTATCCCTATTTATCCTTCAATTTATCGAAATGTCGCTCTAGCATCTCTACAACAGCATCCTTATCCTTCAGCTCATCCAATATGACACATGTTCCAAATACATCATCATACTGGAAAATTAACTTATATGGATCTCCCTTAATCATAAACTGGGCATCTCCCTCATAGGGTTGAAACACTTCTTTCCCCATCTCCTCTGCAACACTTTGTACAAGCATCCGTACAGGCTCCGATGCCCACCCGTTTGTATCAATCACAATCCATCCGTCTTCCTCTGTAACCATATTAATTTTGTATAACATATTTCAAAACCCCCTTATTTCCCTTGGATGCCCACTCG
>JAIECJ010000192.1:0-10746 GCA_029068555.1 Lachnospiraceae bacterium | reverse complement strand
CCGCGCGACCCATGCGCCGCCTCTGCGGCATACTTCCTCTGCATGGGGCTGTACTATCGAGTGGGAAAAACTTTTCCTACTCGCCGCGCGACCCAT
This sequence comes from Lachnospiraceae bacterium, assembly GCA_029068555.1. Taxonomy (GTDB): domain Bacteria; phylum Bacillota; class Clostridia; order Lachnospirales; family Lachnospiraceae; genus COE1. The sequence goes on along the minus strand of JAIECJ010000192.1, from coordinate 10,650 downwards.
GCGCCGCCTCTGCGGCATACTTCCTCTGCATGGGGCTGTACTATCGAGTGGGAAAAACTTTTCCCACTCGCCGCGCGACCCATGCGCCGCCTCTGCGGCATACTTCCTCTGCATGGGGCTGCGCATAAACAAGGCACCACATTTTTCACGTGATGCCTTCTTTTTTATATTTTATTTATTTCTGCACAAGGTGAATTGCAAATCCGCCAATCTCCTCATCCATGTAAATCGCTGTCAGCTTACCATTTTTTACCACTGCAGTATCCTCAATAAACTTGACACCCTTTACGGATTCCAGATAATTCTTTGCACGCACTACACTGTTTGTACCGATCGCGATATGTCCGTTTGCACCACGGCCAATCTTCTTCATCGCCTCAACCTCTATGCCCGCAAAAATAGAACTATTGCCCACCTTCTTGGTAAATCCAAATAATTCATCATATCTTGAAGCCACAGTGTCAGCTGCTGCCTCATCCTCGCAGTTCACACCGACATGTCTGAGTTCAAACCCAAGCATTGTCCGCACAGCCTCCTCTGTCAGAGCCTGAATTTCATCATACTTTCCTGCTGCCACAAGCTCCTTTTTCACCATCCAGGAGCCGCCACACGCAATAATTTTATCAAATGCCAAATACTCACAGATATTCTTTGCAGAAATACCACCTGTCGGCATAAACTTCATCTGCGTATATGGAGCCGCCATGGACTTAATCATATTTAGTCCGCCAGCTGCCTCTGCCGGGAAGAACTTCACAACTTCAAGACCAAGCTCGATTGCCTGCTCCACATCTGAAGGATTTGACGTACCAGGAGTTACAGGAACGCCTTTATCAAGACAGTACTGAACAACTTTCGGATTCAAACCAGGACTGACAATAAATTTTGCCCCCGCATTCACGGCACGGTCAACCTGCTCTGTTGTAAGCACTGTGCCGGCACCAACCAACATATCAGGAAATTCACTTGCCATGATTCTGATTGACTCCTCAGCCGCAGCAGTTCTGAACGTAACCTCCGCACAAGGCAGTCCACCCTTAATCAGAGCCTCTGCCAATGGCTTTGCATCTTTCGCGTCATCCAATACAACAACAGGCACAATGCCAACCTTACTGATTTTTTCTAATACCTCGTTCATATTTTTCCTCTTTTCTATTTATCCATATTCCGCTTTTCTTGTTTACTTCGGCTGCTTTCCAATATACGCAAGAATACCGCCGTCGACATAAAGAATATGCCCGTTTACGCCGTTGGATGCATCTGAAGCAAGGAACACAGCGGGTCCGCCAAGCTCATCCGGCTGTAGCCATCTGTTTGCAGGTGTTTTTGCACAGATGAATGTATCAAACGGATGCCGGCTTCCGTCAGGCTGTCTCTCGCGCAAAGGCGCTGTCTGAGGAGTCTCAATATAGCCTGGTCCGATTCCATTGCACTGAATATTGAACTCGCCATACTCTGAACAGATATTCTTTGTGAGCATCTTTAATCCGCCCTTAGCGGCTGCATATGCCGATACGGTTTCGCGTCCAAGTTCCGACATCATAGAACAGATATTGATAATCTTTCCGTGTCCTTTCTTAATCATAGACGGAATAACAGCCTTCGATACGATAAAAGGCGCATTTAAATCAACATCAATCACCTGTCTGAACTCCGCAGCTGTCATCTCACACATCGGAATTCTCTTAATAATTCCTGCATTATTCACAAGAATGTCAATCACACCGACTTCCTTCTCTATTGAGGCAACCATCTCATTCACTGCATCCTCATTTGTGACGTCACAGACATATCCATGTGCGTCAATGCCATCTTCTTTGTATGCTGCTATTCCTTTATCAACAAGTTCCTGCTTGATGTCATTAAACACAATTGTCGCTCCCGCATTTGCCATTGCCTTCGCAATTGCATAACCAATGCCATACGACGCACCTGTTACAAGTGCAATCTTTCCCTCGAGTGAAAATGGATTTGTATTTGCCATTTTTTCATTCCTCCTAAAATTATTTATGTATTGTATATTAGCGCTGAACGCGACCTGAAGCATCACCGCCAGCAAGTGTCTCAACTTCTTTTCTAGATACAAGGTTAAAGTCTCCCGGAATGGTGTGCTTTAATGCAGATGCCGCCACACCATACTCCAATGCCGCCTTAAAATCCTTTCCGTCCAGCAAACCGCAGATCACACCGCCTGCAAAGGAGTCACCGCCGCCGACACGGTCAACAATCGGATGGATGCTATATTCCTTCGAGTGATAAAATTCCTTTGTATCCCTTGAATAAATACATGCTGACCAGCCATTGTCTGAAGCAGAGTGGCTCACTCTCAAAGATGAGATGCAGTATTCAAAATTGTAATCAGCAACCATCTGCTCAAAAATTGACTTATAGCCTGCAAGCTCAAGGTCGCCGCTTGTAACATCCGTATTACCAGGCTTATACCCTAATACAAGCTCCGCATCCTCCTCATTTCCAATACATACATCGACATACTGCATCAGATTTTTCATAACCTTCTGCGCTTTCTCAGATGACCACAGTTTCTTTCTGAAGTTCAGATCTACAGAAACCTTAACGCCATGCTTCTTGGCAGCCTTTAAAGCCTCCTCTGTAAGAACTGCAGCCGTGTCTGATATTGCCGGTGTAATTCCTGTAAAGTGGAACCAGTCAGCACCCTCAAATATCTTGTCAAAATCAAAATCCGCAGCTGTCGCCGTAGAAATGGAAGAATGTGCCCTGTCATAAACAACCTTTGAAGGTCTCATGGCAGAACCAGACTCCAGGTAGTAAATTCCAAGTCTTTCTCCGCACTTAGCAATATTCGCTGTGTCAACACCATACTTTCTTAAAGCAGCAATTGCGCACTCGCCCAATTCGTTGTCTGGAACTGCTGTCACAAAGCTTGCATCGTGTCCATAATTTGCAAGAGATACAGCCACATTTGCCTCTCCACCGCCATAGTTGATATCAAACTCATCCGCCTGAATAAACTTCTCATTGTTCGGTGTAGAAAGCCTTAACATAATCTCGCCCATTGTAACTACTTTTTTTGCCATGATAAATTATCCTCCATTTTATCTCATTATATTTTTAATAAAAATCTTACTTCTTTAATCAGAGCGTTACACCCTGTTTAAATATAGCCATATCGTGGAATCCTGCAAGCTCACTCTTAACCTTCTTGCCAGAGGCAATTGCGACTACCTCATCAAACAAACGCTGACCAGCGGCATCAAGCGCTTCGCCCTCTGCGACAACTCCTGCATTAAAGTCAATCCAGTTCTCTTTCTTGCCTGCAAGCCTTGAGTTACTCGAAATCTTCATCGTAGGTACAGGGCAGGCAAACGGTGTGCCGCGTCCTGTCGTAAAAAGTACAATATGTGCTCCGCTCGCTGCAAGTGCAGTCGATGCAACGAGGTCATTCCCAGGAGCGCTCAGAAGATTCAGTCCTGGTGTGCTTACCATCTCTCCATAAGCGAGCACACCCTTTACAATAGCATTTCCTGACTTCTGTGTACACCCAAGGGACTTGTCCTCGAGTGTGGAAATCCCTCCTTTTTTATTTCCCGGCGAAGGATTTTCATAAATTGTCTGGTTATGACTCTTAAAGTAGTTCTTAAAGTCATTAATCAGGTCAACCGTCTTGTTGAACAATTCCTCATTCGCGCAACGGTTCATGAGAATCGTCTCTGCTCCAAACATCTCTGGAACTTCCGTTAAAATAGTTGTACCTTTCTTACTGATTAGTATATCAGAAAAACGCCCAACTGTAGGATTTGCCGTAATGCCAGAAAAACCGTCGCTTCCACCACATTTCATACCAATAACAAGCTTGGAAACGCTAATTGGCTCACGTGTAAACTGTGAAGCATACTCTGCAAGTCCTTTTACAATCTCAACACCCTCGGCAATCTCATCATCACTTTCCTGTGCCACAAGGAATTTTACCCTGTCAAAATTGATATCACCCATGTAACCTTTGAGAACATCTATGTTGCTGTTCTCACAGCCAAGTCCAAGTACCAGAACCCCGCCCGCATTCGGATGATTAATCAGATTAGCAAGAATCTGTCTTGTGTGCTCCTGATCATCTCCCATCTGTGAACATCCATAAGGATGCGGAAAAGCACACACCGCTTCAATATTTTCCCGCACAAGCCCTTTGGATAGCTCCGCTATCTTACTTGCCACATTGTTGACGCAGCCGACTGTAGGGATAATCCAAATTTCATTTCTGACGCCTACCTTGCCATTCTCGCGGTTATATCCCATAAAAGTTACATCCTCGGTGAATTTTTCATCTGAAAAATTCGGCTCATAACTATAATCAAGCAAATCGCCCAATCCTGTCTTTAAGTTATGTGTGTGAATCCACTCACCCTTTTTCACCGCTGTTGTGGTATTTCCAATTCGGAAACCATACTTGATAACCGGCGTGCCCGCCGCAATATCCACAAGCGCAAACTTATGTCCGGCAGGAATCTCCATTGTCGTTGTAACGTCCGTCTCTCCTACATTAACTGTAGTATTCTCTGGAATAACTTCCAACGCCACAGCCACATTATCATTCTCATTTATCTTAATAAAATTCACCATATTTATTTCCTCAAAAAACTATTTAAAATTCTTCTCAATTGCCTTTCTCATACCAAGCGTCCTGATATCCTCAAGATAAACGATCACAGCATCCACAAGACCTGCAATCTGTGTCAAATCCTGGCCATGGAAATCCGTATTGCTAAGATATGCCTGCACAAATTCACCTGATGGCTTTGCGCTGTTTGCCGCAAAAAACTCTAGCACAGCCATATCATCCACTATATTATATTCCTGTCCTTCCCTATGACCAATAAGAGCTTTTTCCCTTATCTCGCTTCCAGTATAAAATGCCATCAGCGCAGCGATCGAAAATGTCAAATGTTTCGGAAGCGCGCCCTTGCGTTCCACATACCCAAGCAGTGAGGGCATACATCTTGCCCGCCATTTTGATACAGAATTGAGTGAGATGGCAAGCAGTGCATGCTTAATATACGGGTTCCTAAATCTTCCATCCACAGCCTCCGCAAAATCAAGCAAATCCTGTTTTGGCAAATCAAGTGTTGGAATCACCTCATCATAGATTGTCTTGTGCATGAAATCGCCGATCAGCTCATCCTCCATGGACTCTCTTACATAATCATTTCCAGCAAGATAGGAGGCAAGGACAAATGATGTATGGGCGCCATTTAAAATGCGGACCTTTCTCTGCTTATACGGCTTCTGATTATCGGTAAAAATCACAGGGCATCCGGCTTCCGGAAGCGGAAATTCCTTGCTGATATCCTTTGCACTCTCGATAACCCACAAACCGAATGGTTCTGCCGTCACTACAATATTATCTTTATAACCAAACTCTTTCCAGAGTTCCTCTGCATCATCTCTCGGATAACCTGTAACAATACGATCAACCAGTGTAGAAGTAAATACACATGCATCATCCAGCCATGTGAGGAATCCTTCTTCAAGATTCCAAAGCTCTGCAAACTTGATAACACACTCCTTTAAATGGATTCCGTTATCATCAATCAGCTCAACAGGCAGCATTACAAGCCCCTTATCAACAGCACCGTTAAAATGCTGGTATCTTGTATATAGGAATTTACAAAGCTTTCCTGGATATGTCTTGGGCGGATTTGATTCAAACTTATCAGTGTCATCATATACAATTCCTGCCTCTGTCGTATTTGAGACAATGTATCGCAGAGAATCCAATTTAGCATACTCGCTGTACTTATCATATTCGTCATAAGCATCCACCACATCTGCAACACTCGTCACGACTCTTTTGATCACCTTCGGCTCACCGTCAACAATGCCTCTCAGACATACTGTGTACTGACAGTCCTGATCATGGAACATATTGAGAATTCCGGCACCGTCAATCGGTTTTACCAGAACAATGTCTCCATCAAACCTGCCCGCCTCATTTGCAATGTCAATAAAATAATCAACAAAAGCACGTAAGAAATTACCCTCACCAAACTGAAGAACTTTAATAGGTCTCGTCTTTTTCCCGATCTTTTCCGCATTTAATAATTCCATGTCACTATCTCCTATCACTTTTCAATCATTCGTTTTCATTTGCAACTTTTTGTAAGTGCTTACAATTTGAATTTTATATCGTTTTTGTCAGAAAGTCAACTATATTTGCAATTCTTTTCAAGTCTTTTTTTGTTAATTCCATGAAAACGTTTACATCCGCTAAAAAATAACTTCATTTTGCACTTTAATGCTCCATTTTCTGCCTTATCTTTTCAATCGTTTTCCACCGGCTGATACGCTCGCGCTGGTCCCGTGTCAGAACTTCTATCATAAATGCACTGATTTCCCAGAAAATCTGCTTTGTTTCCTCATTCATTCCCGAGTATTCCTGCATTATCGGATGAAGTTTTTTGGCAAACTCCCCTCCTTTCACTTTTTTCAGATCCGTCAGTGTCCTTGCCTCTGTAATTTCTATCATTTTAAACAGGCTGTCTATAAAATCCCCCACCTGTTCTATTCCCAAGGCAAATATCCAGTTATTAATACGGTCATAAAGCTCTTTCCGCTTGGGCACCTGATCTTCTGACCTTACAAAATGGTCTCCTTCAATGCACCATGAAAAACAAACATGCTGCTGTACGCCAATCTCCGTACTTTTAATCAGTTCATAGTCGTCCTTTTGCTCCATAAGCAGTCCTACAAAAGATTCATCTGGCACTATTTTAAGTATCTTTTCCCTGACTCCGTCATAGTCAAGCTTATCCATAAAATCCGGACGAAATCCAGGTCCATCCATATTAAATATTCTACCAATCCTGCGTTTGATGTTGTCCTCACATGTCATCGCTGCATATACTGCGAGATTGCCTCCCTTAGAATGACCTCCCAGATAAAACCTGAGATTTTTCTTCCGTGCAAGAAGTTTCGCAACTCTGTTCAGATATTCCGTACTTTTCAGCTGTGCACCGACAGGTGTGCGATAAGCCATATAAAAATCTTCCTTCCAGCCCACCAGTGCATCGTCTGTTCCCCTAAACGAAACAAACGTATCTCCATTTCCAAGCAAAAAAGTAACTGCACAGAACTGCACTCCTTCATCAGCATTTGTTTCCTCCAGGAAATAATTTACTTTTGTATTCCTATATCTGCGCGAAAACGAAGCCTTGTAAAAGAGTTCCCTGTTTTTTTCCAGCTCCCATTTTACAGATATAAAATTGTTCCAGTCCATCTGCTGTGCAGCATCACACAAAAAAACAGCCGGCCTGTTGTCATCTATATGGGGAATTATTTTATCAAGAAGAAAATAAGAAAAATGAGAAAAAAGAAGCCCGTCAATTTCACAAAAGGGCTTTTCCGCAAAGGTAAAGCCCCCAAATTCATAAACATATGAAATGATATCTCCCATAAAAGTCAGCTCCTCCTATCAATACAATACGCCATCATAATATTCCAGCAGCAATCCTACAACATTATTGTACTGAAGTACTCCTTCCTGAACTCCGTTCAGCTTGAGGGTTGTGTCCATCAGCGTACTGGAAACACTCTTCACAGTCGATGTCTTGATAACAGCCTTCTTCTCAACCGTCTGCCATTCCTCTCTTGTCAGAAAAATATTATCATCTGCCACCACATCATTAATTCTAACATGACGCTTATAGACATTCATATTCCCTCCAACCGAGTCGTAAAAATCATTATTCACGTAATTTAGTACACTGAGATACCCACAATACTGCAAAAACGGATCATCTGACTGAATGCATGCCAAAAAACCAATCATGTTTGCATCATCTTCATAAATAAATCCCTTTGTATGGGCAAGCTCATGACAAACTGTGGGCGCCACATTGGTTATATACATAACTGAATTAATATTTGCTTCCAGTGAAAATGGAAAGTAATATCCCATAATATACTGCTGGCTGAAAAACTCCGAACAACTTAGATATTTTGGTGTCACATAAAATCCTGCAAGCTGGTCATACTCCTCACCCAGCTTCCGCATTGCCTGTTTTGACGCCTCTATCAAATCTCCATCATAATATGCTGTCCCGCTGTCATCATGAACAATCTCCTTTTCCAGCGCATTGCATTTCTCAACAATGTAGTCCCTTAAAACTGCCAGCTCTCTTTTGCTATAGGACCTTTCATTCATATGTACCTGTGCTGTAATATTGTCTGAAACACCAGCCACCATCGCGTCCGACTCAACACCAGTTGACATATATTTTTCTGAAAAGCTTGAACCATGATACAGGATAAAACAATTCAAGGTCATTACATAGCAGACCACAAGTGCCGTCCATGCATAAAACAAGCCAAATCGTCTGACTGCACATTTGTATTTTCCCCTGCATATCAGATTCCATACAAAAAAACTGATTCCAAATAACGTAACCGCCACTGCCAGAATCAGCATAATCTCTCCTACGCTCACGGGTACTTTGCTTGTAAGTCTCGCATATGTATTCAGCCATATAGGAAAGATGTTTTTTATATACCAGTCGCTAAACGTCACACTCATCCATGAGGCTATGTTAATTAATATAACACCAGCCGCACCTAGCGCAAATAGTTTTTTGTGCAATTTAACTCTATAATCAGTCTTATCCCTGTGTTTATCCATCGTTATTCCTCCGGCAAATGATGTTACCCGTAGTTTTATATACATAATATCACATTATTATTATCAAATTATAAATAAATTGTGAACATTTGCCGAAGTGCAAAACTTTTTTAATTTACCATAAATTGTTCATATCTTGCAGCATCAATCCGACTTACATTTGTTTCCATATACACGCCATCTTCCCGGTATTCTGTCCTGTACACAACCGCATTATCATTAAGATAACACACAATATCGCCTCTTTTATATGGAATAACAAAACTGCACTCCTGATAGCGTTTCGAAAGCTTTCCACAAATTAACATCATAAGTGCTTTAATACCATCTTTTGATTTTGCAGACATATAAATTTTATCATCTCCCTGTACTGAAGGCACCTTCTCCTCCCCACATAAGTCAGCCTTGTTAAATGCATATATCATCGGAATTTTCTCCGCGCCGAGCTCCTTGAGCGTCTCCTCTGTCACCTTTATGTGTTCCATATAATTTTCATCGGAATAGTCAATCACCTGAATCAGCAGATCCGCCTCCCTGACCTCCTCCAAGGTCGAACGGAAAGCCTTAACGAGATTATGCGGAAGGTTTGATATAAATCCAACTGTATCAGATAGCAAAAAAACATTTTGATCTGACGGCGATATCCTTCTGACAGTCGTGTCAAGTGTTGCAAAAAGCATATCTTCCTCATAGACCTTCTTTTCCTCATCATCAACATATTCATCCAAGAAAGAATTCATGAGCGTTGATTTGCCTGCATTGGTGTATCCTACCAGCGCTACTCTAGGGATTCCAGACTCCGCCCTTTTCTTGCGCTGCGTATCCCGTTCACCTGCAATGCTGTCAAGTTCACGTTTCATACTTGTAAGTCTCTGCTCCAGTCTACGCCTGTCGAGTTCTAATTTCTTCTCACCTGCCCCCTTGTTACTCATGGCTCCGCTTGCACCACCCTGTCTTGACAAAGCATCATGCAGCCCGACAAGCCTTGGAAGCATATATTGAAGTCTTGCAACCTCCACCTGAAGTTTTGCTTCCCTTGTTCGTGCCCTTGTTGAAAATATTTCCAAAATAAGAGCTGTTCTATCCATCACAGGACAGTCAAGCTCCCTTGTGAGATTTCTAAGCTGTATCGGCGACAATCCATTGTCAAATATCACTATATCCGCCTCAAGTGCCCTGACCATATTAGCAGTTTCCTCAACCTTGCCTGCGCCAATATAAGTGGCTGTATTTGCACACTCCATGCTCTGCTCAATTCGTCCGACCGGTTCCATGTCACACGCTTTTACCAGACTTATCATCTCATCCATGGCAAGAGCAAAGCTTTGCCCATTTCTGCCCACCGCAATGCTTACACCTACTATAAGAGCTCTATCCATATTAATCCTCCGTTCACAAATTACCAAATCCTGTTTACCATTTTTATATTTCATTTTCTTAGAAAATAGACATCCCTTCTTACAATGAAAGGAGACTTTACTTCCACTCTTCTTTCATCGCAAACTCACTTCTTTCGATTCACTGCACCATTTCTCTTTCATAGTAACTGTTCAGAAATAACACGTACAACATGCACAGGATATTTCTTTGACATAGATTATTTTTGAGCAGTTCCTTAGAGCGTGTTTGAAAAATGCTGTAATATTTTATTAGTATAATCCTTTATTCCAATCCAATGCAAGTGACAGTTTCATATGCTGCACCGAATAATAATATTCATTCCGTTCAAGATAACACAACATATAAAGAAAGCTTTCTCAGGCAGTAAAGAATTGGGAGGATACTGTCTTGAAAAAGCTTTCTTTTAAGGATTACTATATTGAAAAAGAGTTAAGTGAAAAGCATTTAAAATGCTTATTCGTGATGGAATTGTCACGAATCTATATATAATATATCGAATTGTCTGACAATTGTCAATCCTTTGCGCGGGAGTTTGACAGTTGAATATGAAAAAAATCGCTTGCAGGCCGTATAAAACCTGCTTATTTTATGTCAAATTTCTT
>JAIECJ010000191.1 GCA_029068555.1 Lachnospiraceae bacterium | reverse complement strand
TTCGGCATAAAAAGCTAAAATACATTGAAAAATATGGCTATTAGAAATGTCGATTTTTAATAGCCGCAGTAATATATGCCCGACATTATGTGCCAATGCCAAAGAAAAGCATACGAAAAAGAAGAAGCCGGACGCATCAGGCGAGAATTTCTGAATGACATAGCCGCCAAACGCTCCGCAGGTCTGCATGACAGGGCTTTGTATGAATGTACCTTTGATAAAGACATGGGCTATAACAGCCAGCAGTCAGAAAAGGCGTATGAGTATATGCTCCATTTCCCCGAAATGCTTGAAAAAGGGATTGGTCTGTTGTTGTGGGGAGACATAGGTACGGGCAAAACATTTCTAGCCGGGTGCATAGCGAACGCCCTTTTAGACCAGTGCATACTTGTTATGATGACAACGTTGGGGCGGATATTAAACACTCTTACGGGTATGTTTCAGGAGGACAGGAACGGTTATATAGACAGCCTTAACCAGTACAGCCTTTTAATCATTGACGACCTCGGCATGGAACGCAGTACGGAGTTTGCACTGGAGCAGGTCTTTAATGTGATTGACACAAGGTACAGGAGCAAAAAGCCGCTGATTGTCACCACAAACTTAACGCTGGACGAACTCAAAAACCCATGCGACCTTGCCCGCCGCAGGATTTATGACAGGGTTCTTGAAGTATGCGTACCACTGAAAATCAACAACCGAAATATACGCGCCATTAACAGTGATACAAATTTCAAAGAAGCTGGAAATATTCTGTCACACACTAAAAATAACACCAATAATGTACAAAAATAGTGCTGCTAAAGATTATATTTTTGCTTTATCAGCACTAATAAAAAACAATAAATATAAGCAGAAATCACTTGGTGCTATTTTTTATCGCTGTTAGTACCAATAACCAAAAAACAATACCACAACAAACCGGAAACGGCAGAAAGGGGGCTTTCATGAGCCAGAACAATATGTCAGGGGAAGAAAAGAAGGTTTTGCAGGCAAAACACCGTGTAGAGGAGGCGGAGGCGAGAAACCGCGTTAAGGAGTAGAAAGCAAGGACACACAGGCTGATTCAGGAGGGAGCGCTGTTGGAAAGCATCGCTCCGTCAGTCAGGGAAATGAGCATGGAGCAGTTAAAGCGTGAACTAATGGTACATTTACGGGGACTTTCATAGTCCCCCTCCCTGATAGGGGCGCACTTACTCACCACCCGATAAATCGGGCGGTGGTATCCCTCCCGCTGGTCGGGCACGTGCGCTCTTGCAGAGGGCTTGTCCTGTTCCGCAGGCGGAACGGACGATATGCAGCCGTCACTTCAACGGATAGTATATAGACTTTATAAGCCTATATGTTATTTTGGCTGTATTTTCGCTAAAACAAATTATGAAGAATCAGTATTATTTTAACAGTGCGTCTGCTGGATGAAAACGGGAAATGGCAACATAAGACAGAAAAAGAATATCGCTGTAAACGCAATGGGGAAGAAAGAGGCTTTACCGCTTCCGAGTTCAAATCCGCACAGAAATCTGGCTGGGAAAAACAATACCAGTATAAAGTTGGCAGGAAAAAAGTATATATGACGCCATCCGAAGCAGATACAATAGGTTATGAACGTGTATCAAAATATCTCAAGAGTACCAGATACGGAAGACAGAACCTCATAACCGAACGCTGGGACAGTGACGAACAGTTAATAAAATGGCGCGAAGCATGGGCAGATGTCACAAACAGAATACTTGCAGAAAAGGATATTGATGAACGGATTGACCACCGAAGTTTTCAAGAACGCGGCATCACGGAACAGCCGACCATACATGAGGGAGTGACAGCCCGCATTATGGAAAAACAGTGGAATGTATCAGAACGCTGTGAACTCAACCGCCAAATCAGGGCGGATAACAGACTTTTACGCAGACTGAAAATGGAACTTCAAAAGATTGCCGAAGCAGTAAAAACTTCCATTCCCAAAATAGCAAAGGCTATGGAGCATATCTTCATGAACCTGATTATTAACCGTTATAATCAGAGACAGGCACAGAAAGCAGCTGCACAATACGGTGAATGGATTAACGACATCAAGCCCGATTATCAAAAATATAACGACATTAAAAGAGATATTCATTCTAAAAAATGTTTCCTGCGCGATTTGAATGCAGAACGTAAAGCGACATCAAAGGTGAATCTTTTAAAACTAAAGAATCTTTCAAAAGAGATTGCTGAATCAACCGAGGATATGGAAGAATTAAAATCAGAGCTTTCAAATCTGCTTTTATACTATAAGGACGAAACAACCTTTAAGGAATTGTGTTCAAAGATTCCTGAATATAAGGAAAAGCGTAAAAAACAGGAAGATTTACAAAATATGTTAGAGACAAGAATAACCGAGCAGACAAAAGAATTCCTTTCCCTCAAGGATAACGTTACACTTGATGAAGAAGCTGAATTAAAATTGCAGAGGGAAGTTCTCCGTCCAGATATAGTTTCAGAGGCAAAGGAACATTTACAGGCTTTATATAAAGATAGATTTAATTATAACCAGTTCTCTGAAGCCAAGTCCTATATTTCCAGCTCCCTTGATGAAACGGAACGTGAATATGCCATAAAGCAACGTTTAGAATATGCCATAGAACAAAGCAAACATTATAATTCAAAACATCAGCCGCTTAAAAAAAGTACGGAACGATGTCGCTAGTTAAAAAAGAAAATGCTATGAAATGATTTGTCATGGCATTTTCTTTTTTCAACCTGTAATATGCTGTAATAAAAAAATTATTTTGCTATTAAGAAAATTTATAATCAGACGATATAACATATAAAATATCACAAAATGATATGCGTTACTAATTAATGTTGAAGTTTTAACAAGGAGGACGATGTTGAAAAAGAAAGATACCTTAAACAAAAGAGAAGAAGAACTGATGAATTATCTTTGGGAAATCAATAAACCTTTAACTGCAAGCGAGATGGCAAAACAATTGGAAGCCGAGGGCTGGACGAATATCACTTTATGCAGAACAGTGCAGTCTTTGTCAGATAACGGCTACCTTGAAGTGGCAGGACTTGAAAAGGCTACGAAAACATATGCGAGGAAGCTGATGCCTTCTCTCACCAAAGAAGAATACTATTCGTCTGTTCTTATGAACAGGGGGATCAATGCAAACTTTCTGGCAGATATTACTGCCGCATTGATTGGCGTAAGCAGAAAAAATCCGAGAGAAAAGGATGCAGAAGTGATTGCCAAACTGGAAGAAGTCATTGCTTCCCTCAAGTCAGAGCAACTTAAAAATCAATAAGGGAAACGCATGCATATTACACTTTTTTCTGTCTGGATGACAGTATTGTGGAGCAGTATTCTTATTTTGATTTTCTATGTGCTAAGAACAAAATATCAATTAATTGATATATGCAGTGTGTCAGGTGTGATTGTTTTATACTTGTTTTGTATGATACGAATGGTCATTCCTGTTGAATTTTCATGGACAAAGGTAATAGCAGGTGGAACACTATATAACAGAATATACTATTTTTCCTGTATCGAACGAAATATAGGAAATGATATTTCTGTGTTTGATATGCTGCGTTTGATCTGGTATTCAGGAACACTTTTGATGTTATCGTATTATATGATTCAATACATGAAGATTGTCCGTTATTTTGGTGAAATGCCAGTACAAAGAAACAGTAAGGCAGCACAAATAGTAGATACAACATGGAATGGCAGTAAAAAGCCGGATATCCTTCAGATCGCGGCGGTCAAAACACCCTGTTGCTTTGGTATACTGCGAAAAAAGATTATAATACCAGATAAACCGTATACAGAGGAACAATTGAGGTTTATACTTCTTCACGAGTGCTCCCATTTAAAAAATAACGATATCCTGGTAAAGAATCTGATTAACATATTATGTGCATTCTATTGGTGGAATCCCTGTGTATATTTATTAAAAAAGGATTTGAGTCAGAGTCTGGAAATCCGGTGCGACCTGACAGCAGTAAAGGAACTGGATAATCAGTTAAAAGGCGATTATCTGGCGGTTGTACTAAATGAGTACAAAGACAGTCTTAAAGCTGCGAATTCTGCAGGACTTCGTTATGATAATCCGAAGCTGCTTCTTGAGCGTTTTCAGATGGTTGCAAAGGAAAAGCGTATTTTAGTAAATAAAGGAAATTTTCTTGCATGGATTATTTCAGGCTGTCTGCTTTTGCTATCCTACTCTTTCATTTTTCAGACTGAATATGAAGCGCCAAGAGAAGATATAGAAACACAGCAGGAGGCTTATGAAGTTAATACCAGTAATTCGTATTTAATAAAGAATGATGATGGAACTTATTTTCTCCACTTTCAAAATAAGGATATTCCTGTAGATGAAGAAGGAGCACAAAAAATGATAGAAGACGGTTTTGTTGTAATAGTAAACAGTGAAAATAAACAGTAGTTTGGAGTTATAAACGTATTATAAAAAATAATTGGGAAGGAAATTAGTATGAAATACAAAATATTTATTTGTTTTTTCAGTGATGATCTTTAGTCCTGTTGTTAATGTTCGTGCAGCAGAATGTACTGGTTCATATCAAACTATGAGTACAAATACATCTATAGAGCCGAGGGCTGATGTAATTGTTAGGAAGTATAGAGTTTTCGATGGTGTGGTGCAATATCGAAGATGGAATAAAACACAATGCGAGTGGGTAGATGATGACTGGATAAATCTCTAATGAAAAAGTTTTAGTGATATAGGGAGGTAAGATTATGGCAATAACAGGCGTAAATAATTATACGACATATGCAAATTACTACACTCAAACAAAACCAAAGGACAGTTCTGAAAATGCAAAAAATGCAACAGAACAGCAAACGGCAGAAAAAACGCACAGTAATACTCGTGAGTATAGAAATTATCTGACAGAAAAATATAAGTGCTTGAAAAGCACTGAGTATTCTGTGGAAATAAACGGTTCTCTTTTGTCAAAAGCGTTAGGAGATGAAAAGACATCAGAATGGTTGGAATACAATCTGTCTTTGTTACCAAAAGTATTTGATAATTTGAAATCGGCAGCGTCAGCATGTGGTAGTAAGATATTAAGTTGCAATATCAGTATCAATGGATACGATGATATAACTACAGAAATGGTTGGTCGGTTTGAAGCTGATTCAGGAACAGAAAAAACAAGAGAAGAATTGCAGGAAAGAATTAAGAAGATAAGAGAAGAAAAGAAAGAAGAGGAAAAGAAGGCGGAAGAAAGAAAAATAGAGGATGGGAAGTTAGAAGAACAGCGATTAGATGAAAATATGAAGTTATCATTTGATTCGAGTATAGTTATTGCTGATACTATGACAAGAAGAAATAGCTTTGACCAGAAGATATAGAAATGCCAATGGCTTTTACTATATAAATACATAGGAGGAATTTTTGATGAAAAGAATAAGGAGATTAATTTGTAGTCTTTTAGCAGTAGCAATGGTATTGACATTAACACTGGGTATGGGAAATAATCTGAAAACTGTACAAGCAGCATCTGCTATTACCGGAAACACGACAATGGATTCGGCTTATAATTTTGGAACGTGGAGTTCCATAAACGATACAGCCATATTGTATAGTGGTGAACAGCAGTCATGGTTTCGGTTCACGGTAGCGGCAGGAGAAAAGATTTATGTAAGAGTTTCTTCTGATATAGCCTATACAGGAATGGAAGTAGGATTGAGAAATGCATCGGGAAGTTCAATAGGAGACCCAAAGATAAATCCAAGAGACTTAATAAATACAACAAGCCTTACCCCAGGCTTGTACATGAATATTGATAATACAACATCATCCAATAGTACATATTACCTTGTTGTGAATAGAGGAGATTATTATACGGGTGATATGTATTTCAGTCTTTCTTCATCAGATCGTATTAGAACAGGGTCACGTACAGTTGAGATGTCAGGGACTGCTTCAAATATGGGTAATACACCTTTTAGTAGTTCTGGAAAAGATTCTTCAGTTATATCCATAAATTTATCGGATAGCAGTCAATTTCCGGATAAAGCTATAGTGACCAGCATCACAACATCGAGTACACAGTCACCTAGTCAGGGGAATGTGCATCATATGATTCAGCCGGCAAAACCGTCAAAGTGGTATACTTCAACTGTATCAAGTGCAACTAGAGGATCTTATAATATAAGTTTATCAGATAATATAAATGTTAAACAAATATGGAAGTTTAAATACAACGCTATGGCGACTGCAAAATCCACGATGAGAAGTGTGAAGTTGAATATTCGATATTAGTATGATTTAAAGGATACAGGTTATCGTATTTTTACAAATTAAGGGAATAGTGTGAAAAATCGTTCTAAGGTAGCAAAGACACTGACTTAGAACGATTAAGTTTCACACAGGAAAAACGCAAAAGACAGCGTTTTTCTTGTCTAGTTGCGCCGCAAAGGCGGTATGGGGGATTAATATGAAGGATACAGCGTATTACAATTATTATAATATTTCTTATCGCTACACATCCAATCTACCAGAAAAGCCAGATTGGAAAAGGAAACTTGAACTTGTAGATGATAAAGTGAAAAGCAATAATCATGATCCGGGAAGTGAACAGTACAAAGCATTTGAAAAACTGGAAGATACATATTATGCAATGGGAGTAAGAAACCGGGCTAAATATACAACAGTAAGTCAAGTGTATGCAGCACTCAGTGAAAAATATTCTTCAGATTATTATAAGCAGTTTAGTGAGTTAGAAGTAACTGCCATGTATGACAATGAATTGAATATGACGTTGTATGGTTGTTTGAACGGCGGAGGAAATTTAGATGATCCCCATTTAAAAGGTGAAGTGCGTGATGTAACGGAGAAACAGGCACATGAGTACAACCGAAAGACAATCAACATGCAGCTGTGCAATATTTTTGGAAATGCGGGGATTGACAGTGCAATGCTGAGCAAATACAACATGACTTTCTCAATTGATCCTTACAATTATTCCCTCAAAGTATCGGGTGTTGATGATGCAGGACTGACAGCAATGCTCGAAAAGCTGTTAAATAAGGATAATAACGCGCGTGAACTTTTTTACCATATCATGCACAGTAACAGAGCATCCATATCTGATAATGCAAAGGCGAAATATCACACCCTGAACAGTTTTGTGAGCGTGACAGGACAAGATCCACGACAATACAGGCAGACAGAATCCGGACTTGTGAATGGCAGGGGTGAAAATATTCTGGATGTATACAGGGAGGCATTAAAGACTTCCGATGCAGTACCTGCTCAGTTTAAAGGGACTGCCTATAACGTTTTTGAGGAAAATATCAAAAAACTTCTGGCAGAGGGATTTTACCGTATTCCGGACTTGAATCTGAGTATTGGCTATAAGGACGGAATGTTGCAGGATCTTTCCAATGCAGACATTATGTACAACAGATTTGATCAGACAGTCTAACAAGTGTAAGGAATAAGGCTGTATATTTCAGAAAATTATAGGAAGGTGGTATTACATATGAAAATTAGAAAAATAGCAGCGGCTTTAGCGGTTGTCACATTCTTGGGGGAAATAATTGCACCCCTTACAACTACAGTTGTCTATGCGGAGGAGGACGTTGAGGAAATTGTAGTTGACGAAACATTAAGATTAGAGGGGGAGAAGAATGTCTGAGATTAATTATGGGGTTTCTGCTTCAATGCAAAATCGTTTCATAGTACATAGAGAGAACCGATTGCAATCAAATGATGCAGTGCCAGACAATTCCAGCAAAGAACAACTGGACAGTGTGGAAATAAGTGATGAGGCTGTCAGGCAGCAGAATGAAAATGTGTCTCTGGATAAAAAATGGGAAGCACTTATGCAGCATTTTATGGAACAGTTTTCAAATTCCAAATCACTTGATATGTACAGGGTAGATAATCCCTTCAAAATGGAATTGTGTGCGTCTTCAGGTTTCGGGGGTAAAAATCTGTTTCAGGACTATTCAGAATGCCAGTATAAAGTATTCGATAGGTGGATAAAAGAAAATGCGAGTGTACTTTCTGAAGAAACTTGTGCAAAGATTCAGGAGGCGGTAAAAAGTGCTACGATGGCAATGGATAAGTTTAATGCGATGTCTGGCTATCGTGGGACATCATTTGAATCGGTCGCATTACTTGAGTCCAGCAGGTTTGCGCTGGAAAATGCAAAGAATACGTTTGTTCCAGAAGGACTGCGTTCGGATTTTGGGCAATTGATTGACGAGTATGTCCGATTTAATGAAGAATCAAGAAATAATATTATGGAGCGAATGACTCCAAATTATATGTATGAAGATATTGGAAAAAGTACACAGTTCCTTAGAAATAAGGACGAACTGCTTTCCAGTCAAAAGAGTTTTTACAAGCGAGAAAAAGAAGATGTAAGAGATTTATTGAGAGAGTATTATTCTGAGACATCCAATAAAAACAGGGTAAAGACAAAATTGCAACAGTATATAGAACGATATCAAAAGAATAATTCTATGTACTCAGATAGTAGTTTGTTTGATAAGGGATTAGTCTATTTAATGGTGCAATAAAAGTGTCTTATTTTTGGAATTAAATAATGAGAGTTCACAGAAAAAGTATCCTTTGGTTTAAGGGATGCTTTTTTTGTTTAATTCAACAATAAGATTTTGAAAAAGCAATGACAAATTGAAAGTTGTGTTGTCGGATTACTAGCGTTTCTTTTTAATTGTTTCTTAATGTTAAGCATATTTGTAAGCGTGGGTTGTCGGTTGGTATCTTTAATTGTATGAAACCTCATAGACAAAACCGTACAAAATTTGGCGGCGCAGAAAAGCGGATTTGCTTTTCATGCCAGAGGCTTTTACTTTCTGCGAAAGTATGTACTGCTCGTCATGCATTCCAGCGGCGGCGTGATATTGAGCGTATGCTGCTGTCGGGGAAGAAGCTGACCACATCGCAGATGATGAAGATGTTTGGTGTCGGGAAGAACGCAATACGCAGGGATTTTGACATCATAGGGGAAGAACTTCCCGTAGTCGCAAGACAGGGATATGACGGCGGCTATGTCCTTGCGGATGGTGTGGGGCAACACCAGAACTCGCTCACGCAGGAACAGTTGGAATGCTTGGAGAAAGTAGCTGTAACCTGTGGTTCAGAGGACAGAAAGATAGTCCTGTCAATCATACATGAATTTGGACCGTACTGCGAAAGTTTTACATA
>JAIECJ010000190.1 GCA_029068555.1 Lachnospiraceae bacterium | reverse complement strand
TTCATCAGCAGATAGCGGCAGGACAGGAAACGGAGCAGATACGGAAAGAGGGCGAAGCGATCCGGCAGGAAGTATCGGAACTTACCGTAACGAATCATCTGCTGAAAGAGCAGACAGAAATGCTGACAGAGGACAAGGAAAAGCTGTTGTCTGAAAATGAAAAATTAGAAAAACAGCAGAAAAAGTTACAGCAGGAAATCAACAAAATGGTGCAGTCAAAGGAAGTCATGGAGCGTAATATCCATGCCTATGATGAAGATTTGAAATGGCAGTTGGCAGAGCCGGGGGCATTGATGAGCGCAAAGAATTATCGGGATAAAAAAGCACTTCCACTTGTAGAGAAATTGAAAGAGGTCGTTAAAAATCTGACTATCAAATGCGTACAGCTTACGGAGCAAGGCAAGAAGCTGACCGCCAAAGTGGACGGGCAACAAAAACAGATTAGCCGTTTGACGGATAAGGTTATGGAGCAGAGCGGCACCATAGACCGATTGCAGGACAAAGTATCTGATTTAGGGTGTTTGGAGCGTCATTTTGGTAGGGAACAGGTGCAGTCGATAGTAGAACGGTCAAAGGTATAAGAACAGGCAGAAAGGGCAAGTAAACGCTCGAAGCGTGCCTTTGAAATGAGCCGATAGGAAAGGGGATTGATTGGATATGACAGATATGGAAAAGAAAGTCATGGTGCGGCTGTATGCTAAAATCGTGGCAGAAACAGACCTTTACGAAACAGACAAGGAAGTACAAAATCTGATAGATTGGGTATGCTTGTCGGAGCAGATAAAGGAAAACAATAATACAATCCGCAGTCTGACCGGGGAATATAAGAAGATAGAGCCGGATTGCCGGGAGGGAGTTCGGGCGCAGTTGGAGCGCATGAAGGAACTCTGCAAAGAGCGCAATAATCTGTATGAGAAGCAGAACGATTTGAAGGGGCAGAAGTGGAAGATTGAGAAGTCGTTGGAACGATAAGAAATGTGGGGCGTGGCGGTTGCTATGCCCTATATTTTTGTGGAAAATAAAGGGTAGGTGTGATATAATCAAAACATCTCTGTTATTAGTTGACAGAGATGAGATATAATTAAAAATGAATTTGGAGGGATTGACATGGGAAAAACATTTGGTGAAATGATTGAAATGTATAGAGATGTAGTTAAGCGTTTTAAAAAAATTGAACTGAATGAATGGAATGCCCAAGGTACTATGATCGAACTTGCGAAACAAGTAGGTGAATTGTCAAAGTGGGTAATGTATAAAGAAAAATATTACGCCTTTGAAGAAAATGAAGAAACTGTAAATATGCGTTTAGGAAATGAAATGGCAGATGTAATTGCTCAAGTAATTCGGCTTGCTGATGTATATAATATTGATTTAGAAAAAGCATATATTGAGGCAAGGGAGGACGAGGCAAGATATTTGGATTCCCGTGGAGTATAGAGAAAAATTATCGTTTGGAGGGTTAACTTATGAATAAATCTTTTCCACAAGAAGCACAAGAAATAATGAACGAACGGTTTGGGCATGATACCCTGATAGGACTGGCAACAATTGACGATAATATTCCAAGCGTAAGGGCTGTTAATGCTTATTACGAGAACGGAGCATTTTATGTAATTACATATGGTTTATCAAATAAGATGAAACAAATGGAGAAGAATTCAAATGTTGGAATTTGTGGAGATTGGTTTACTGCGCATGGAAAAGGGGTAAATTTAGGCTGGTTTTGTAAGGAAGAAAATAAAGATATTGCGGATAAGCTAAAAAAAGCTTTTAGTGAATGGATTGATAATGGGCATAATAACTTTGATGATAAAAACACAATTATTTTATGTATTCAATTAACGGATGGTACTCTTTTTTCACATGGAACTAGTACTCCATCCGGCTTGTAACAATACTTTACATCACTGGAAAAATTTGCTATACTCCATTAAAAACGGTATTG
>JAIECJ010000019.1 GCA_029068555.1 Lachnospiraceae bacterium | reverse complement strand
ATGATAGGATTATGGTATATTATGACAACGGCGTAAACAAAAAAACGTAAAAATTGGTGCCATCTAAAAATTTGTACGTATACAAAACGAACAAAAAATATGGCTAAAATTCGTTAAATAAAAAACAAAATAATCAAATAAAAGTAGAAAAGTAAGTTGAAATTGTTCAATTTATCTGATATAGTAAATCTACATTATATTTTTTTGGCATCAATTGTAAGAGCTTACAAAATGTAACATTTATCCATGGCCATAAGGTGAACAGAATATTCAGATGTGTATAACTGCACAGTAAATCAACGATGACAGACAGGGATTCGGATGAGCAGCTGATGAATGAATCATGTAATGGAATGGAGAACAAGGAGGTAACAATGAGAAGGGACAGAGGTAAAATCAAGAAGCGAATTATGGCAATTGTTCTGTCAGTTGCCATGACGATGTCAAACATGACTGTTTTTGCCAGTGAAGCGTCTCCTGATATCGGAGAGGAGATTCAGACAGTTGTCGATGAATCCACAGAACCGGACAAAGAGCCGGGAAGTGTAGAGACTGGCGGAGAAACGGAAAGCAGTCCTGCAGGTTCGGAGGAAGAATCTGGCGAAAGTACTGTGAATGAGTCACAGACTTCGACAGGGGAAAGTCAGGACAGCAGCGAAGATGCATCAGTCACAGAAACAGAAAGCGAAAGTGTGACAAAGACTGAGGATCAGACTCAGACAGAATCAGAGACGGAGACAGAAACGGAGACACAAACAGAGACTGAAACTGAAGCAGAGGAGACACTTGAAAGGAATGCCGACTATAGCGGCAATCTTTACGTTTCTCCTGACGGTAAAAGTGACGGTGATGGAACAAATGACAGCCCGCTGGATTTGGAGACGGCCATTTTAAATATTCAGCCGGGCAAATCTATTATCATGCTGGATGGTACATACTCCTTTTCCAGCCGCATTGTGATTGAATCGAATAATTCAGGAACAAGCGGAAATATGAAAACCATAAAGGCGGATGAGAACGCGGAGGTTGTGCTTGATTTCTCTGCGATGGCGGATAACGATAGCAATTATGGCGTTGTTCTGGATGGTGATTACTGGCATTTTTATGGGATAACCATTAAAGGCGCCGGGGACAATGGTATGCTCCTGTCAGGAAATGACAATCTTATTGAGATGTGTGTATTTACGGAAAACAGGGATGCCGGATTACAGATTGCGAGATTTAAAAGCAGCGCCGCGACAAAAGCCGACTGGCCAAGCAATAACACCGTGAAAAATTGTACCTCTTTCCTCAACTATGACAATGTAGGGGGAAATAAAGATGGTGAGGATGCCGATGGATTTGCGGCGAAAATTACCTGTGGAGAGGGCAATGTATTTGACGGATGTATCGCATACAGCAATAGTGACGACGGATGGGACTTGTATTCAAAGTATGAAAATACGAATTCCAATATAGGCGTTGTGACAATTAAAAATTGTATCGCGTTTAACAACGGATTTATGTTTGACGGCAATGATTCTGTAGCTGGTGATGGAAACGGATTTAAGCTGGGCGGTTCGGCAAATGCGGATCCTTCGCTTGATGCTACTGCGCACATTGTTGTAAATTGTCTTTCATTTAACAATGCAATGCATGGATTTACGGACAATGAGAATCTTGGCGCGATTGTATTAAAGAATTGTACTGCTTTTAATAATGGTGTGGACACAGATAAAGCATACAGCAATTTTGCAATGGACAGAACGAGAGGCGGCGTGAATATAAAGCTTCTTTCTCTGAACTTTAGCGGCAGGTCAATTGGCGCTGATAAATTTTACGGTGCAGTTGATGGTTCGGTGTTGTATAAGAATGGCAAGAACTACAGCCTGACAAAACCGGAATCTATGGCAGGTACTGCGTTTACGACAGGCACAGAGATAACTTTGACGGCAAGTGATTTTGTCAGCACATCAATTCCAGGGGCTGACAGCAATGTCCATAAAAATTTGAGAAACGGTGATGGTTCCATCAAATTAGGCGATTTCCTGAAGGTAAGCGACAGCAGCAGTCATAAGGAATTGCTTGGAGCATTGGGATATAAAGCCGAGGGACTTCCGGAGAGTGAATATACGGGCAATCTTACGATTGAGGGCGTGACACCGCCGTCAGATGATGCCGAGCCGGCACAGACGGATAAGATTGATGTCTATGACTTTGGTGCAGAGCAATTAGACAGTTCCGTATATAACAACAGGTTGTCAGTAGATATAATCAACGGCTGGTATGATTCAAGTGATGCTAATATAAAAGTTGGCCAGGCTGATTCAGCCAACAATTATGTAAACAAGGATGCCATAGTAACAGATGGTGACAAAGAGGTATTTAAAATACATTCTGCTTCTACTAAGAAAATCAGAGTATATACTGATAACAGTGATGTTACAAGGCAGCAGACGAAAAATTTAAAAAGCATTGACGAAAATACAACCTATCATGGAGCGATAGCATGTAACGGAACACAAAATATAGATAACTTTTATTTTGAGTTTGACCTTACGGCAGGTGATATTGTTACAGCGTATGTATCTACAGATAGCAATCCGATGACTTATAAATTTGTTCAGGTTGACGATGCAGACAACTTTCAGACATTTGCATATACCTCGGATTCCAATCATGCAGATAAAGCTGTATTCTATGTAACAAAGACAGGCAAGTATCGCTTGGGACAGGATGGTTCATCTGGCAAGTTTAAAGTGGCAAGAGTCTATGTTGAGCACCCTGCGGACATAACAGTTTCTGGCAATGTGACGGCACCGTCCGCACTTACGGACTATTCTGTGACTTTTGAAAATCAGATAACAAAAGAGGTAAAGACAGCTTCTGTCACAAATGGACAGTACAGCATAACGCTTCAGAATAAGTACAAATACAAGGTAGGCATCAGCGAAAACGGATATGTTGTGACAGATGGAAAGGATATGCTTGACCTTACATCTTACACATCGGCATCAAAGACACATGACATTACGGTTAAAAGTGTTGAGCTTGTAGATGTAAGCGGAAGTTTTACAGGCATCAGTGCAGACGAACTGGCGAAGATAGATATTGCACTGGAGAACAGCGAGAGTGTTTATGTGCCTGAACTGACAATTAATGGAACAAATTACAGCACAAAGCTTGAAAAGGGCGTGGTGTATACAGTCAAGGCGGCAGATAAGGAAGAACAGTATGCGGTTGATGATTACACGTTAACGACAACCACAATTTCCGCTACAGCTGCGGCGACAGACAAGAATATCGTTTTTACGCCAAAGGCGACCCATAAGGTCACAATCAATATTACAGGTGTTGATGCGGCGGGCAAAGAGATTATCGAAAAAGGTAATTATACATTCTCGTATCTTGATCTGGAAATAGAGGATATTGATAAGCGGAACGGGTATGTTTATACTTTTGAGGGTGCAGACAGCATTGCTTTAAGGGATGGTACATATCAGATAGATGTAAATGGTACCGGTCTGTATGTCCAGAAGCGTACAGCAAACCTCGTTGTCAATGGGGCAGATGTGACAGCGAATATCGGTTTTACAAAAGAGGAACGCACGGAGTGGGATTTTGAAAATGACTCAAGCTTACATGGTGCAGCGAATGGCGTTCAGATTCAAAGTAAGACGGGAAGCTTTCGCGGACTGGAAATTGACGCAAGTACAGGTAAGTTTGATACATTAAACAGAGCAAACGACGCACAGATTAATAATACAACAAAAGTAAAAATTCCTGTAACTGGTCCATGTGAAGTGCTGGTAAAGCTGAAAACAAATGCATATACTTTAGCGGGTGAGGCGGCGGCAGCGGCAGACACAAAATATAAATACAGTGGTGAGGCAGGGTATGTTGAACTCGTTGCTACTGCAAATACCTATCTGTTATCCATAAAGGTAACATACACCACAGACTACAAAGAAAAGATAACAGTAGGCGCAGCAGATTGTGATTTTACGACAATCAATGACGCGCTGGATGTTATAAGGAAGATGGAGCGCACCGACGGGCAGCGTGTCACAATCGAAATCCAGCCAGGCGATTACGAGGAAATGCTTGTAGTGGATGTTCCCAATGTGACATTGAAGAATGCAGCTGCAAATCCAAGCGTCCAGCTGAAAAATAAAGGCGTTGACATTGACGAAAGTGCTGTGCGTATCACATGGTATTATGGTCATGGATACTCTTATTACAGCATGGGATCCGATTACAAATATGATGCAGAACTGCTCGAAGTGAACAAGGTAAACGGATATCCCTCAACAGTGAATCCGGGTGCAGGAACTGCAACAATGTGGAATGCATCGGTAATCATTGATGCAGACGGATTTGAGGCGGATGGAATCATCTTTGAAAACTCGTTTAACCAGTATATTTCCAAAAAGTGTGCGGAGGACGGACTGGTTAAGAAAAGCGACGCAAAAGAAGGCAGCACGCCCAGGGCGAATCTAAAGACCGCAGGAGATACGAAGGTTCAGGAAAAGGCTTATGTAGAGAGGGCGACAGCGCTTGCAATCAAAAATAACCATGAAAATATTTTCTTTAATAACTGCTCCTTTGTGGGCAGGCAGGATGTCGTATATGGCGGAACAGGTGTAACGGCAGGCTTTTACGGCTGTGACGTGTATGGCGCTGTGGACTATATTTTTGGCGGAATGACAGCCGTATTTGCAAAGTGCGATTTGTACTTAAACACAAGTGATACAAGCGGAGATGTGGCATATATCACAGCTCCCCAGCAGCAGGCATACAAGGATGGCAGCGGCGCGCAGCAGAGCGCGGCACATGGATATTTAATGTATAACTGCCATGTGAAATCAATTACACCAGGCGTTGACTCCGCTTCTGTGCATCCGTCAAAGCCGAGCGGACTTGGAAGGGCATGGTCGGCAAATACAGGAGAGGCAGTATTTTATAAGACAATAATTGACGCGACAGACGAGTACTGGTATGACAGTGAGGGTGCTTCCCTTATTGCTCCGGCAGGATGGTATTCCGGACTTTCAACAGGTTCTTCACTCTGCACAGAGTATGGAACGTTTGAATATGCGGTCGGAATTGACAATTCTTCTAAGAGAGATACGAAAAACGGCGGCGGTGTGCTTACGGATGAGAAACTGGCGAGCGGCGAGGCGATTTCCGTGGCAACATTCCTTGGCAGCTGGAATCCGTTTGACGGGAAGGATATGTCCGTCACAATGCCGGCAGAGAGCGACAGGGTATTTAACGCATCAAAGCCGGAAGTGAAGCTGACATTTGACGAGATCAGCGAGGAGACAGGTCTTGGCGCGGTAACAGTAGGCTGGACAAAGGCAAACTGGGCAAAGACAATCGAGATTACATATAAGGAAACAGACAAAGAAGCAAAGACAGTAACGCTTGATGAGACAGAACTTGGAAAACTGTCACAGACAGAATATCAGCTTACTGATTTAACGGCGGATATGACGTATGAAGTGACAGTGAAAGCTTACCTCACAGCGGATCTTTTCAAGACATCGGATACGAAGACCATTGTAGTTGAACAGCCGTCAGAAGATGAGCTTAGGACATACCGGTTTGATGCGACAACGCTCACGGCTGCGGCAGATAATGAAGAAATTGCAGCAGGCACAGTTTTCGATAAGTTCTTCAAGGTATTTACCGGAAAGGCTGACAACGCAGATCAGCTTGTGAAGAAGAGAACGAGCAAGAGCAGCGGAAAGGTGACAAGCGCCGAGATTGGAAAATGGTCTGCGGCAGGATTTGAGTTTACATTGACGAAGCCTGCAAGCGTGAGCATGAGTGTATCTTCTACTGGCGGCAGCAATTCTTCTGCCATCGCATTGGTCGATGAGACTGGTATTGCGATGGACAACAATGAGGGACTTGCAGTTGTGACTGGAACAGCAGCCACAACACTGACCTACGCAAAAATTCCGGCAGGAACTTACCGGATTGTTTCACCGCAGACAGAGAACATGAACCGCGGCGTGCGGATTATAACCATAGAGGTTGCGGAACTTGCAGAAGGTGTAGTGACAAAGGAGTACATCCTCGATGCATCAAGTGACCTGGCAGCATTTAATGCGGGTGACAAAAAAGACGGTGACACGCAAAAGGCAGGGACAAATGAGTTCTTTACGGTAATTTATAGTGCGAAATCAAAGGTTGATGCAAGCGGTAAGACCTTTAGCGACGGATTTAAAGGAACGCAGCGCATTAACTTTGGAGGAAAAGCATCCACATCAAAGAACGCAGTGAAATTTGACATCACAGGAACGGCAAAGGTTAAGGTTTGGTGGGTAGAAGGCGGTGACGACAGCCGGCAGATTGTCATTCTGGATGAAATGGGCACAGAGGTAACCAAGACATCAGAAACAAACCTAGTGAAAAATAACCCATATATTTCGGAACTTGAAATAAGCAAGGCAGGAACATATTATCTTGGCGGTGACATAAATAATAACCTGATTTTTAAAATCCAGGTAACCGAGACCACCACAGGCGGAGGCGACGAAGAACCGCGCAATGACTGGTCAGAGGTTGCGGCTCCGGAAATCACGGATGTTTCATTTGTAGAGAATGCAGACGGCAGTGAGGATAAATCGCAGGTTGCAATAACCGTGAAGATGGTAATGGGAACCAACGGCGCGGACGCACTTAAGGTAAATGTATACAAGGGCGATGCTGCAGAGGCAGAAACAGTCACAAGCAGTACAAAGCTTGACGAAAGTACATTTGTATATGTATATAAACCTTCAGCAACAGGCACGTACAGCTTTGAGGCAGTGGCAAGCCGCAGGGGTGAGACTGGAAAAGATAAGCTGAGTGCAAAAAAGACACTTGATTTTACACTTCCGCTTGCAGCGCCAGTAATAAGCGGACTGACAAGCCTTGGCGAGCAGGCAGACGGAACTGTTTCCGTTTCATTTGACTGGTCAGAAGTCAAGGAGACAGATAAGTACATTGTTACATACTGGGAGCGCAAGGGTGACGAGACAGTCAGCGAGACAAGACCGACAAATGAGCAGACAATAGAGGTTACTGACATAGCGGCACGCAGTATGACGCTCACCGGGTTAAAGGCGAAGGTGCACTATTTTATAACAGTGACAGCAGTAAGAGGTGACGAGACGGCTGTGTCAAAGACTGCTTATGTATACACGCTTGTAAAAGCATTGGATACATATACGCTGTCTTCCGAGGATTACGAACGCTTTGCGGCAGGAGCGATGGAAGACGGACAGTCTGTGACGGGCGGTGCGAACGATTTCTTTACAATCAGATATAGTGCAAAGTCAAAGCTTGACGGCTCAAACAAGACATGGTCGGACGGATATAAGGGAACACAGCGATTTAACTTCGGCGGTACGATGGAGACAGAGAAAAATGTCATCGAGTTTACCACGACTGACCAGGCTGTTGTAAGTGTATGGTGGGCGTGTGGATCTGCAGGACGTGGACTGACCTTGATTAATGAGGAAGGCATAGGAGATACGTCCACGCTGGACACAGTGGCAAATCAGGCATATATAACGAAATTCAAGTTAAACGAAGCAGGAAAATATTATTTAGGAAATACCGTAGGAAACAACTATATTTTCAAGGTAGTTGTTGAAATCGGTGAGCAGGCGCCTGAGATCCGCGAGCGATGGAACGTGGTAGCGCCTCCGGCAATTACGAAGGTTGTCCAGGGAACAGCAAAGCAGGATGACGTTACAGTAGGTACTATGGAAGTTACTGTAGCAATGCAGATGGGTATAGACGGTGCGGATGCCTTAACGGTTGATATGATTGACAGTGAGGGAAATCTGGTTGAATCTGTGGAAAAAACAGTGGCAGACGTTTCGACAGTGACCGTGTCACTGACACCGCAGGCATCAGGACAATATACATTCCAGGCAACTGCAACCCGTGAGGGTGAGGAGGAAGCAAAGGTATCAAATGTCAGTGACCCATATGACTTCAAGCTTTTGCTGGGTGCGCCGACATTTAAGAGCGCGACCTGCAAGGGCGGCGGTGCAATTGAACTTGAATGGTCATCCGTAAAGGAGGCTGACAGCTATATTCTTTCCGTAATGGACACAGACATTAAGATTGAGACAGAAAAACTGAAACATAAGATTACCGAGGGGCTGGAAATTGGCAAGGAATACACCTTTGAGGTAAGGGCAGTCCGCGGTAAAGGCGATACAAAAGAGATATCAGAAGGCGTTGGCACAATAACAGAAACCGTGAAAGACGAGAATATGCGGACATGGTCATTTTCGGCGTACGGTTCTTCTGTCAACGAGAAAAACAACGGATTTGAGGGCAGTGTAGCCGATGGAAAAGTAACAGTGTACTCAGAGAGCGGCAAGGGTAAAATCGTACCGGCGTCGACAGACGGACTGGCATTTTACTACACAGCGATTGACCCTGAAAAAGAAAACTTTACGCTGACAGCGACAATCACAGTGGACAACTGGACATTGTCAAATGGTCAGGAAGGTATGGGTCTTATGGTTTCCGATACTGTAGGCGAGCCGTATGACAGCACAACGCTCTGGAACAATTCATTCCAGAACCTGGCTACAAAGGTAGAGTACCGCTATGACGGTGAGCACGTTACGACAGATGATAATTACCCTAAGATTTCCATGAAGCTTGGTCTTGGTACCATTGCAAAGACTGGGGCGACAGCAGAAGGCGTGGAAGCGGTAAAGGCTGGTATGGCAACTTTGCCCGAGGGCTTTAAGCATGAATATGACAATACAACACTTGAGACAAGCTGTGCAAGACTTGGCGCAGGAACCTACAATATTCTTGGAAATTATGTTCCGGCGGACAAGGCGCCTACAGGGACACAGGCAGACAAGCTGCTGACAACCTTCAAGCTTCAGATTCAGAGAAATAATACTGGTTACTGGTTAAGGTATCTGGATTTAAATGGCAAGGTATTGGGTGAAAAGCTTTATTATGACCTTGACAGAAATGAGTTGACAAAGCTTGATCCGGAAAATATCTATGTTGGATTTGTGGCATCAAGAAATGCGAGAATTACAGCGACAGATATTGATTTTGTGACCATTAACCCTGCGGATGACGCTCCGGCAGAGGAGAGAGAAACGGTGTATCTGACACCGTCATGCAGCATCGCTTCGGCATCCGTGTCCAACACGGAGGAGTATGAACTGCTCTTTACGGCAAACTGGAATGGTCATGTGACAGTCAGGGATGATGCGAATGTAAAGGTAATTGATGCAGACTATAAGGTATCCACCGCGGCAGAGGACAAGGACAAAAAGAGTTACCTCAAGGAGAACGTAAAGCTGGATATCGGAGTCAACAACTTTAAGGTTACATTTACACCGGATAAGGCATATCAGCCAAACGACTATACAGAGCTTACGAGCTATGACGCACAGGTTCTAACCCATAATGTAAACTTTAGGAAGTATGGTGCGGAAGGCGAGACGCTCTATGTGGCAGTAGACGGTACAGCATCAGGAAACGGTACAAAAGATAATCCGCTTGATATTTACACAGCTGTCAAGTGGGTACAGCCTGGACAGACTATCATTATCCAGGAAGGTACATACAAACTTACCAATACAATAAAGGTAGAAAGAGGCATCAATGGTACTGCGGACAAGCGCATTTATATGATAGCAGATCCGGACGCGGCGACAAGACCGGTATTTGACTTCCAGAAACGCTGCATGGGCATGAGTCTTGCAGGCGATTACTGGTACTTTAAGGGATTTGATGTTACAAATTCCGCAGACGCGTTGAACGGCATCAAAGTGTCAGGAAGCTATAATACATTAGACAGGATTCAGACATACAGAAACGGTAACACAGGTCTACAGATAGGGCGTCTGTTAGTCGCAGACGGCTGGGATGAATGGCCTGCACACAACCTGATACTTAACTGTTCTTCATATCTCAATTCCGATTTGGGTTATGAGGATGCAGACGGATTTGCAGCGAAGCTTACGATTGGCGACGGCAATGTATTTGACGGGTGTATCGCGTGCTACAATGCAGATGACGGCTGGGATTTGTTTGCAAAGGTTCAGTCGGGAACGATTGGCGCGGTGACAATCAGGAACAGTATCGCGTTTAAGAATGGCTATATACTGGATGAAAACGGAAATGAAATCAATGCCGGAAACGGAAACGGCTTCAAGATGGGCGGCGACAGCCTTAAGGGCGGACATATAGTTGAGAACAGTCTGGCATTTGCCAACAAGGCAAAAGGTATTGACTCGAACAGCTGCCCGGATATCAAGGCGTATAATTCGATTTCATTTGACAATGAATCGTATAATGTGGCAATGTACACCAATACGGCGACACAGACAAACTACGAGGCTAAAGGCATTGTCTCCTACAAGAAATCAAACAAGATAACAGAGCAGCTTGTATTCAAGGGTGACCAGGCAGTCAGAGACAGCGACCTTTACAAGGCAGTATACAATGGCACCAACTATTTCTTTAACGGTATCAGTTCGGTGAACACCGAGAAAGTAAAAGTTACGGATGACTGGTTTGTAAGTCTTGATACAGCCAAAGCGCTTGCAGAAGGCGGTATAACAAGAAAGGCTGACGGCACAATTGACATGCATGGCTACCTTGAACTGACAGAGAACGCTAAGGCAGATGCGGCACTCGGCGGAACAAAGTCAGAGGAAGTTGTGCCAGGAACAGAGACAGATGGCGACATTGCAAAAGGTGATGATACAGACAGCAGTTCATCGGGCATTCTTCCGGGCGATATGCCGGAGGATGGCGTGGTTCCAACAGGTCTGTGGATTGCAGATATCAAAGAAGTAGTATACACAGGACAGGAAAGCAGCGAGATTAAGTACACAGGTAAGGCAGTAAAACCGGATGTCCATGTATATGTCGGAGCGACACTTCTCACAGAAGGCAGCGATTACACAATTAAGTTTAAAAACAATACCGCAGCGTATGTGAGAGGAGCGGAACAGTTTAAGGATGTTCCGGAAACCAAAGTACCGGTTGTTATGGTGACGGGTAAAGGAAAATATATCGGAACATACACAAAGACATTTGATATCAATCCTGTAGACCTTGGCAGTGACAAAGGTATTTCGGCGCCGGCGACAGCAGTATTGTCGAACGGAAGGGCACAGAAGCCGAAGCCGGTCATGACATTAAATGGAAAGAAGCTTTCCAATAAAGATTATGCTTATGACACAAGTATTACATTTACAGAACCGGGTGTTTATGATGTAGTGCTCACTGCAAAATCAACGAACTTTACAGGAAGCAGGACGACTCAGTTTGTAATCGTTGACAAGAATGATGCAAATGCAGTGCTTATGAGTAAGGCAAGTGTGAACAAGATTGCAAATCAGGTTTACACGGGTGCAGATATAAAACCGTCCATAGGTGAAGTGAAGTATAAGGGTAATGTCCTCAACAGTGAGTATTACACAGTAGAGTATTACAGCAATAAGGATATCGGAACAGCAACCGTCGAGGTTGTCGGTGACAATGTACACTGCTTCGGAACAAAGACAATAACGTTCAAGATTGTCGGCGGAAATCTTAAGGATGCATCAGTCAGCGCTTCATTCAGCAATGGCATTGTAAAGAAGCCATTGGGAACTGCCGGAAATGAGATTGACTATGCAGGACAGGCAGTGAAGCTCACAAGTACCATGATATCCATGGGAGAAGGTGAGACGGCAGTACAGCTGAAGCCGAACCGGGATTATACCTTAACCTACAAAAATAATGACAAGGCTGGCACTGCAACCGTGACATTCAAGGGTATAAACAACTATTCCGGCACTGTATCGAGAACCATTAAAATTAACGCTTATGACCTCTCTACAGCGAATGTAAATGAGGTTGTAAGAGATGTAAATAATGGAAAATTACAGACACCTGTATACTATGAGAAGAACGGAAGCACACCGACAATCAGTCTTTCTGTAAACAGCAACAAACTGAAGCAGGGCAAAGATTACATACTGTCTTACAGTAACAACAAGATGGCAAAGACAGCAGGTGAGACGAATCCGCCAACCATTACCATCAAGGGTAAAAATGGTTTTAAGGGCAGCCTGAAAGTAGCTTACACAATACAGCCTACAGTGATGACAGATCCGGAAGCAGGCATTGTGGCAACGGCAAATGATGT
This sequence comes from Lachnospiraceae bacterium, assembly GCA_029068555.1. Taxonomy (GTDB): domain Bacteria; phylum Bacillota; class Clostridia; order Lachnospirales; family Lachnospiraceae; genus COE1. Next base: position 11,908 of record JAIECJ010000019.1, on the reverse strand, counting down.
TGTTTACAAGGCTGTAAATACAAATTATAAGACAAAGATCGTAGTCACAGATGATGGAAAGGTGCTTTCACCAAGCACGGACTATGATGCGAAACGGATCGAGTACGAGTATAAGACAACAGGTACTGACGGAAGCGTACAGACAGTAACGTTCAAGGAAGGCGACAGACTGAGTGCGCCAATTCCGGCAGGAACAGAAGTAACGGTTAAGATTTACGCATCGGCGAGAAGTGTCAATTATGTAAATGCAGAGGCAGGCGCCCTGACCACAACCTACAGGATTGTTGAGCGCGGAGATATTGCAAAGGCTTCTGTAAAGGCATTGAATCCAAAGTATATCTCACAGGCGTCAAACTTCAGGGAGCTGTCAACGAACGACTTCTACTATACGGACAAAGCCGGTCTGACAGTGAGCCGTGTGACACTTGGTGGAAAAGAGCTGTTCTGTAATACAGATTTTGTGATTGACAAAACAACTTATGTGGGTACAGGCAAGGTTGGAACAGCAAAAGTAACGATACGTGGTATTGGCAATTATGGCGGACAGAAAGTAATTACGTATAAGATTAACAAGATGAACTGGAGCATAGATAAGGCGGAAGTCCTGCCGATTTATGTGCAGTACACAGATGCAGTAGAAGGAGCGGTTCTTGACGCAGATATCTTAAAGGGAAAGATTTTGTTGAACAATGAGGAGCTGGAGCTGGGTAAGGATTATGAAATTGCAATAGATGCAAAGACAGGAAAGCCCAGTTACAAAAACAATTTAAAGGCCGGGAAGACAGCATCCGTTATTATAAAGGGTATTGGAAGCTATGGCGGACAAAAGACAATCAAATATAAGGTTGTGGAATCGAACGACATAGCATATGCAGACTTTGTCCCTTTTGATAAGAAAGTTGTGGCTAAAGAAGCGCTTTCGGGCGGAGTGCAGCTCACAGAGGAAGATTTCTGGTATGTCGAGGGACAAAGCACCAGGACAAGCAGAATCAGTCTTTGGGGAAAAGAGCTGGAGTATGACAAAGATTTCATCGTTAGGAGTTATGCGAACAACAAAAAAGCCGGCAGGGCAACAGTGACACTTACAGGGGCAGGTTCATACGAAGGAACGTTGAAGCTTGTATATGAAATTGTCTTGCAGGAAGAGAACTGACAGGAGAATGTCCCCCTGAAAAGGGGGACATTTTTATGAAAAAAATCCATGTAAGCACTTTCGCTTTTTGGAAAATCGTAGTACACTTAAAATATATAATGTAAAAAAGATAATAATTTTTGGAGGGAAGATACAATGAACATTTTAGTAATCAACTGTGGCAGCTCATCACTCAAGTACCAGCTTATCGACAGTGACACTGAGGCAGTGCTTGCAAAGGGTCTCTGCGAGCGCATCGGTATTGACGGAAGCGTGCTTACGCACACACCGGCAGGAAAGGATAAGGTGAAGATTGAGACACCAATGCCCAGCCACACTGTGGCAGTAAAGCTTGTGATTGACGCGCTCACCGACGCGAATCACGGCGTAGTCAAGTCGCTGGATGAAATCAATGCAGTCGGTCACCGTGTTGTACACGGCGGCGAGAAATTCGCAACTTCGGTAGTTATCAATGATGAAGTGCTAAGAGCAATCGAGGCGTGCAATGACCTCGCGCCGCTTCATAATCCGGCGAATTTAATCGGTATCAATTCATGTAAGGAAATCATGCCGAACGTGCCGATGGTAGCAGTGTTTGACACGGCGTTCCATCAGACAATGCCTGAGAAGGCCTACCTGTACGGACTTCCGTATGAGTATTATGAGAAATACAAGGTGCGCCGCTATGGATTCCATGGTACAAGCCATGATTATGTATCGGCAAGGGCAGCGGAGATTCTGGGCAAGACAAGGGATGACCTGAAGATTATTGTGTGTCATCTCGGAAACGGCGGTTCTGTCTCAGCGGTAGATCATGGAAAGTGTGTTGACACCTCAATGGGGCTGACTCCGCTTGAAGGTATCATCATGGGAACCCGCTCAGGAAGCATAGACCCGGCAATCTGCGACTTTATCTGCCAGAAGGAGAATATTACACCGGCGGAAATGAACAATGTACTGAACAAAAAGTCAGGCGTGCTTGGCATGTCAAAGGTTTCCTCAGATTTCAGGGATATCGAGGCAGCAGCGAATGAAGGGAACAGGCTTGCACAGGCAGCATTAGACGCATTTTATTACAGCGTGGCGAAATATATCGGTGCATACACGGCAGCGATGAACGGTGTGGATGCCATCGCGTTTACAGCAGGTGTGGGTGAGAACAATATTTCAGGGCGTGTCGAGATTGCGAAGTACTTAGGCTATCTCGGAACGGAAATTGATATGGACAAGAACAATGTCCGCGGCGAGGACAGAGTGATTTCCACAGATGCAAGCAAGGTTGCGCTTCTGTGCGTACCGACAAATGAGGAGCTTGCAATTGCAAGGCAGACAGCGGCGCTAGTATAGCATAAAGCTTACCATAAAGTGTTAAAAAGGTGTAAAATCTTGTTGAAGAAATAAGGCTTTACACTTTTTTTGCGCCATCCTTTCCTGTGTGCTTACTGGTTACTGTTCACAGGTCAGGAATGCGCTGAACTGCGCATTCCGTGAGAAAACGTACAGCTTGAAATGCAAAAATCCATTTGCGAAGCAAATTTTGCATGGATTTTTGCCCGTTACTGGAACGGAGTGAACAGTAACGCTTACTGTTTTACGGCTTGATTTGTTGTTGCAGAAGTCTTTACTTACAGCAAAATTGCGTGTAAAATAAATGAGGATATGTTAAGAATTTAGGTGGAGATGCTTATGTATAGATTTCGAACCGGATTACGTAAAATAATTTTGTGCTGTCTGGCGCTTTCATTATGCCTGTCGGTTAGCGCCTGTGCAAACAGGAAACAGCCGCCGGCTGACAGACAGCCGGCAAATGACAGTGCTGCGGCGGATGGTACGCATCAGGATGAGCCTGCGCAGGAGAAAGGATTTGGATCAGTAATTGCGTCATATGGTGTGGAGGCACCGGTGAGCAGACCGGCAATATATGTTGACATGGCAGGATATGTTGTGGGCAGAGAGAAAAAGGTGGTGTTTGCGGGCGGACAGTATGGAAAGGTCTTTCAGGTAGTGCGGAGTCAGGATGGCGTTGTGATGTATACCGGAAAGATACCGGAAAGTACAGAGGACAAATTGACAGGGCAGCAGTTTAGCGTGACAGATTTTACGCCGCTTGACGAGCCGGGAACTTATTATATCCATACAGATGTGGTAGGGCAGTCGTATCCGTTCTGTATTGCGGAGGATACTTATGAGAATCTTTTTCTGAACATGCTTAAGAACGCGTCGGCTGTCAGTATGGAGGAAAGTGCACAGGGAGTTTGCAATGCGGCTTTTGGCATGCATGTGATCATGTATGCGCTGCAGTGCAACGGTACGTTATTTGAATCGGCATATGAGCACCTGGGGGAGGACGAGCAGCTTGTCACCCAGCTTTTGTATGTTGGTAAGTGGATGATTTCCCAGCAGCATCAGGATGGAAGCCTGTATGATGACTATGAGGCAACGGCGGCGTTTTGTGGAATTATGGCGATGAGTCGTGATATGTTTGGCAGGTATGAGTCCAGTGTGGACAAGGAATATATGGATGCGGCCACACGCGCATGGGAGTGGCTTGAGCGCAGGAGCTGCAGCACAGAGGGGGAGAAAAATGCGCAGTTTTATGCCGCGGCGCAGCTTTTTCATGAGGAGGGCAGCGTTCAGTACAAAACGATTGCGGAGAAATTTTTAAAAGAAAAGGAAAAAAATTATTCTGACGGGCGCTTTGTTTTTTACGGCGTGTTGGCGTACCTCAGTGCGAAGAAGGGAACGGACAGGGATCTCTGCACTTATATAATGAAAGATTTGATGTCAAGGACAGAGGATATCTGTGAGTATGCCGAGGCGGACACTATTTTCGGCGTCGGGGGCAGGACAGCGGAAGAAATTGTAAATCATGCGCTGCACCTGAGCTTTATCAACTATCTCACGCCAAGCAAGGAATATACACTAATTATTGAGAATACCATACAATATATGGGGGGGCTTAATGAGTCCGGGACCTGTTATATAGGATCTGACGGAATATGGAAAAACACAGATGCAGCACAGGAAACAAACTTGGAATGGAACGGAATCATGCTGTTGAGTATGAGTGATATGCTCAAAAACATCAACGGTTACGCTACGGATAACGAAATCATTTCAGAATAGGGCAGGAATTATATTTTGGAAAGGGGCATGAAGTATAGCATGAAGATTGTTGTTTTGGCAGGGGGAATCAGCACAGAGCGTGATGTATCGCTTGTTACGGGGAGTATGATATATAAGGCGTTAAAGAAAAAGGGGCACGACCTTGTCCTTCTTGACGTATATCTGGGGTATGGGCAGAATGCCGATGACATTTTTGACATAGATAAGGACTGGTGCGACAACTTTGGCACCATATCAGAGGTGAATCCGGATATCAGTGCGGTTAAGGCGAAGCGCCGGGACAATCCGGAATGTGTCATAGGTCCCAATGTGATAAAAATCTGTTCTCAGGCGGATATTGTGTTTCTCGCACTCCATGGACAGAACGGGGAGGACGGAAGGATACAGGCGATGTTTGACTTGCTGGATATCCGGTACACAGGAACAGACTATCTTTCTAGTGCGCTTGCCATGGATAAGGCAATTTCCAAGGAGCTATTTCACAAATACGGCATACCGACGCCGAAAGGAATCACAATCTGTCGAAACGAGATGAAACTTGTAGATGCGTGGTGCATTTTTCCGTGTATTGTCAAGGTTAATTGCGGCGGTTCCAGTGTGGGTGTGTATATGGCTAAGGACAAGAAACAGCTTGACGAGGCACTCGAAAAGGCATTTGCGTTTGAAAACAGGGTGATTATCGAGCAGTACATAGACGGCAGGGAGTTTTCGGTGGGTGTCTTGGACGGCAGGGCGCTTCCTGTCATAGAGATTGCCCCCAAGGTAGGATTTTACGATTACAAGAATAAGTATCAGGCAGGTTCCACAGTTGAGACCTGTCCGGCGGAGCTTGACGGCAATGTGACGAAAGCGATGCAGTCCTGCGCAGAGGCAGTATACCGCACGCTCCGACTGAAAACTTATGCCAGAATGGATTTTAGAATGGACAATGAACTTAAGTTTTACTGTCTGGAGGCAAACACGCTTCCGGGAATGACGCCGACATCGCTTCTGCCGCAGGAAGCCGCCGCCGTAGGGATGGACTTTAGTGATTTGTGCCAGAAAATTATAGAGATTTCGATGAGGAAATATGTATGAAAAATATGACTTTGAAAAAGGCCGCCGAAGCAGTAAATGGAACACTTCATATAGATAGAATGCCAGCCCATATCAGTGCGGAGGAAACGGAAGCGGCAGGCGTGGTACTCGATTCGAGGAAGATTGAGAAGGGATATATCTTTATTGCGACACGGGGGGAGCGCGTGGACGGACACAGCTTTATCGACAGTGTGTTTGAGGCTGGTGCGCTCGGGGTCATCTGCGAACAGGCGCCCCAGAATCCAAGGGGGGCATATATCCTTGTGCAGGACAGCTTTCAGGCATTAAAGGATATAGCGGAATATTACAGGAAACAGCTTGATATCAAGGTGATCGGCATTACGGGAAGCGTCGGTAAGACCAGTACAAAAGAGTTTGTGGCGAGCGTGCTTGCAAAGGGGTACCGCGTCCAGAAAACGCAGGGTAACTTCAATAATGAAGTCGGACTTCCACTCACGGTTCTTCAGATACGTGAGGACTGTCAGGCGGCAGTTTTGGAAATGGGCATCAGCGATTTTGGGGAAATGCACAGGCTTAGCAGGATTGCCAGACCGGATGTGTGCCTGATAACCAATATTGGGCAGTGCCACTTGGAAAATCTGGGAACAAGGGACGGCATTCTCAAGGCGAAGACGGAGATTTTTGACTTTATGCAGTCTGATGCACGGATTTGTCTCAACGGTGATGATGACAAGCTTATCACTATCAAGGAAGTGCAGGGGAAGAAACCGGTATTTTTTGGGGGTGGAAGCGACAATGACATCTACGCAACGCATTACGAAAATCTGGGACTCGTCGGCAGCAGGGCGCAGATACATATCCGCAAAAATGCGGAGGACTGCGCAGAGATAAAATTTGAGGCAGAAATACCGCTTCCGGGCGAACATATGCTGTACAATGCGCTTGCGGCAACGGCAGCAGGCGTGGTCTTTGGAATGACGGTGGATCAGATTCAGGCAGGTATCAGGGATGTAGAGCCTGTCGAGGGAAGGAGCAATGTCATACGTACCGAGCGGTTGACGCTGATTGATGACTGTTACAATGCAAATCCTGTGTCGATGAAAGCGGCGCTTGACCTGCTTGCCATGACAAATGTGGAAAAAACGGCAGGAAACAGGGGAAGGGCGCGAAAGGTTGCGATTCTCGGAGATATGTATGAGCTTGGAGCCGACGAGGCGGCGCTGCACCGTGAGGTCGGCGTCTATGCAGCGGAAAAAAATATAGATGTGGTTATCTGTGCAGGCAAATTGTGTAAAAATATGTATGATGGCGCAGAAAGTGTGGATAACTCTGGTGTTGAAGCCCGCTATTATCCAGACAGGGAAGCCCTGCTTGAAACCATCAACACACAAATTCATGACGGAGATATTGTGCTCGTCAAGGCATCACACGGGATGCATTTTGAGGAGATTATATCGCTGCTGGCAGAGTAGGACTGAATGGATAATAATGAGCGTAAAAGAGACCGGAAACCATTGCTGCGGCAGGGTTTCCGGTCTCTTTTAAATACTTTCCTGATTCCTGTTATGAGTCTCCATAATAATATCCTGCACATAGGATGCGATTTTTTTCTGTTGTTCTTTTGGGAGTTCCTTGATGTCAATTGGTTTTCCGTACTCAATAATAACATGTGCTTTTTTAATCCTAGGAAACTGGTTTTCAAAGACGGCGGCGCTGTTGTTGATTGTCATGGGCACAATCGGGCAGCCCGCTTTTGCTGCTATTTTAAAGCTTCCCTCGTGAAATGGGAGAAGCGTTCCTTCTTCCTTGTTTCTTGTGCCCTCTGGGAAAATACAAACAGATATTCCGCTTTTCATCAGGTTGATTGCCTCGATGATTGTCTGGGCGCCTGCCTTGAGATTTTCACGGTCGAGAAACAGGCAGTGGAGATTCCGCATCCAGATATTTAAGAGCGGAACCTTTTCCATACTTTTCTTTGCGATATATCCGGTGGGACGCGGCACACGGATGTAAGTCAGGACAATATCGAAAAAGCTCCTGTGGTTACCAATGTATAATACGGGGGTATCGTGCGGGATGTTATCTTCGCCGATATAGGTAACTTTGGCACCGGCGAGAAAACGCACGCACCGGAACGCCCAGTTGACAATAGCCAGACTTGAGCGGCTTTTCAGATCAGGATTGGATTTGCCGATAATCCATTCCACGAACATGATGGGCATACTTAATATTAAAAACAGGATAACAAAACCGCCTACAAGTATCAGTCTAATCATATAAACCTCCATGTAATAATCAATTTCTTTTGAATGCATGCCTTCGTACAAATGCGTATTGTGAAATTTTTGCTTTCACAGTATACAGATGCTCTGCCTCAAACATATAGTTTTATATTATACATTTTCCGCGTCAAAATCAACCACAAATGCATATATTTTCTAAATGAAACATAATTATAGACAGATATATTTCGGAACTGCAACCAGTCAGGAGGTAAAAATGGCCAGATACAGGAAAAAATTAATTGCATATACGATAACGTGTGTTATTTTAATGACAGCTCTACTCGGATGCTCCATGGAAAATACGCAGGAGGATAGGCTGAAGGATATTGATTTTACAGTGGTCGGGGAGGAACAGCAGCCGGAGGCGCTGCGGGATATTATCGCGGAGAAATCAGCCGAACCATTTCAGATTAGTTATACGCTGGGGGTAGAGATGTACATTGCAATCGGATATGGCGAGCAGCCCAGCGGCGGATACAGCATTAGCGTAAATGAATTTTATGAGACAGAAGATTCCGTAGTTATCGACACAACGCTGATAGGACCTGGCAAGGCGGAAAATGTAACGAATACGCCGACAAAGCCATATATTGTTGTGAAAACAGAAAATATAGCGGATAAGATGATAGAATTTAAGTAAAATATGTGATAAGGTAAAGAAAGAACAATTTTATAAATATTATAAAATAGAAAGGGACGAAAGAGTATGATACTGATAAAAAACGGACTTGTCGTAGACCCTGCGAATGGGATAGAACAGCAGGTAAACATTCTTGTAAAGAATGGAAAAATAGCAAAGCTGCTGGATAAAGATGGTGATTTGAACAATAACGAGTGTAATGTAATTGATGCATCAGGATGTATCGTGGCGCCTGGTCTGGTAGATGTGCATGTGCATTTCAGGGATCCGGGCTTCACGTATAAGGAGGATATTGAAACTGGCGCGAAGGCGGCGATAAAGGGCGGTTTTACCAGTGTGGTGCTGATGGCAAACACAAAACCGGCGGTGGATAATGAAGATACGCTTCGCTATGTTATTGAAAAGGGCAGAAAAACGAAACTAAAAATATACACTTGCGCAACAGTGACAAAGGGGATGGCAGGAAAAGAGCTCACAGACATGGAGATGCTGCTGCAAAAGGGAGCAGCAGGATTTACGGATGACGGGATTCCGATTATGAATGAGGGGCTGTTGGAACAGGCGATGGCAAAGACAGCGGCGTTAAAGGTTCCAATCAGCCTTCACGAGGAAAATCCCGAATGTATCATAAACAATGGAGTTAACAGGGGAGAAGCATCTGCGCATTTTGGTATCGGCGGATCACCGAGGGAGGCAGAAATATCGCTGATTCAGCGTGATTTAGAGATAGCGCTGAAAACGGGCGCCGTTTTAAATATCCAGCATATCAGTACGAAGGAAGGCGTGGAACTCGTCAGACAGGCAAAAAAGCGAGCGGCAGGAATGGGAATGTCGAATATCCACGCGGAAGTGACACCGCATCATTTCAGCCTGACAGAGGAAGCGGTTATCCGGTTTGGGACACTTGCCAAGATGAATCCCCCGCTGCGTGAGGAAGCGGACAGGCAGGCAGTTATCGGGGGACTCAAGGACGGCACCATTGACATTATTGCGACAGACCACGCACCGCACAGCGTGGAGGAAAAGAAAAAGCCGCTCACAGAAGCGCCGAGCGGCATTATCGGTCTTGAGACAGCGCTTTCGCTCGGCATAACAAACCTTGTTGACAAGGGCTGTCTTTCGCTTGAAACGCTGATTCGTGCTATGTCTGTCAATCCCGCTGCAATGTATGGGCTGTCAGCAGGAACGCTGTCGGAAGGGGCTGACGCCGATATCGTGATATTTGATATGGCTGCATCGCAGACAGCGGGAAGTTTTGTGTCCAAATCCGCCAACTCGCCGTTTACTGGACAAACACTGAAAGGTGTAGTAAAGTATACGATAGTCAATGGTGAAATTGTGTATAAACTGCCATGATGTAAATTATTTTAAGGAGAATGCAGTGCATTCTCCTTAATCGCCGTTAAGAGAAGATTTGGTGTCGCGCATAGCGCTTGGCGTCACACCATAGATTTTTTTGAATGCACGCCGGAATGAGTTGGCATTGTTGTAGCCGACGGAAAGATACAGCTCATTCAGGCTGATATCTGTCTCGCGTATCAGCCGCGAGGCCTCGTTCAGGCGGATGCTTTCCAGATAGGTTGAGAAATTGACGCCTTTCTTTTCTTTAAAGAGATGGGAAAAGTAGCTTTCGGATATCTGGAACTCATCAGAAATCTTATTCAGTCCCATGGAGGGATCTGCATAATTGTCATGTATATATTTTTCGATCAATGAAATCATGTCTGTGTCGTCTGACTTAATTGTAAAAAGTGTGCAAAGCTTTAGTGCAATATCTTCACAGAGTTTAAAAGAAACATGCTCGGCAAAACATTCATCCAGATTTTGAATAACTTCTTTTGGGGTACTCTGCGGCAGTGCAAATCTTGCTTTTAACAGGGTATTTCGGATATCTGACAGCAAAAACTGTACCATATTAATAGGAAGGGAGCGTTCTTCGATGTTTTCCTGGTGTATCAGGTTAAAGAACTCCATCACCTGTGAAGTGTTTCCTGTTGAGATAAAGTGTATCAGTTTTGTTGAAAGCTCCGTGGGATAGTAAAACGTACTGGAATCTTTCTGTATAAATTCATATGGAAAGAAGAAATAGTTTTTGCTGGTGTAATTGACAGCCTCCATCGCCTGCTGGTAAGATTCCCATACATTTAAAATATCATCCGTTGTCTTTCCGATTCCGGCAAAGAGCCATATACCATATGTGTCCAGCAGATAATTGTGCATTTTTACAACCATTTCATTTGCTTTGATAATGGGATCTTTCTCAGCGTCAGCTTTACCAACGACAATCACGGCATAAACACGGTCGGAAGGGCTGAAGTAGTAAAGTGTTTCGTCCAAAAACTGCCGGAATGTGTCCAGTATAATGCTATTGCACTCCTCGAGCGTGCGAAACTCACTGGACGGGGAATGCTGGTCGGCACTGTTGTATGCGACGATGTAAAGTCCGTTGAATACAAGCGACTCGTCTGCAAGCCCGAGAAATTCCTTTGCGTAGTCTGCCTCTTCCCGTGAGACAATCATACCTTTCAGGAACTGCCGCACGTAGGAACTGAAGATAATGGGGCGCTGGCTGTCCATAACTTCCTGCAGGTGACTCTTTTCCTGCTCAGTGGCCTGCAACTGCTGGTCAAGTTCCAGTATAGGTTTGATATTGCGTTTCGACAGCCAGAAAATAATGATAAGGCCGCCGATAAGTGTTGCCATAAATAATGCTGCATACAATATTTGAGGAGGTGCATTATTTGCTGCGGACTCAAATGAGGGATATGTATAGTAGTAAGTAAAATCTGTGTTTCCCGAGGTGTAAGTGTCCATGGACATTCCCACAGAGTGGAGAAAATCATCCATACTGTCAAGTGTTCCGGTAGAAATCAGATTGTCAAATTTTGCACTTTCGGATGTTGTGAGCGACAAAATACTGCCGGATTGTCCCGTATTTACTGACAGATAGCGGTATGGTGTATCCGTGCCCATGCATTCAAATAAGGAAGAAAGTTCATCCTCGTCGAGAATAAAGCATGCAACGGCATCAATGTCCAGATAGTAAAGACTGTTCATGTCAATCAGATACATGTAATAGCGCTTTCCGCTTGTCGGCATAAATTCATCCATCGGTATAAAACGATTATAATAGGAAGTGTTTGTCAGCATATCAGCATATTTTTCATAGTTGCCGGCAGGGTAGTTTTTAATCCAGGTATAATATCGAATCTCATGGATAAAACAGTTGGGAGAAAGGATATAATCTGAATGCGGAAGATAACAGTATACTTCTGACATTGGCAGAAGCGCCTCGGGGTACACGTCGGTAGCCATTGTAGTGGCAAGGGAATATCCCAAATCTAAAAACTGCGGATTATCCTCCGTAATTTTTGCAAGCTTGCGAAATTCACTGTTTTGCAGGAGCTGGCGGCAGTATGCGTCCATGATATCAAGATCCTTCTCAAACAGCTCCACATTGCTCATCAGTGTAGCCTTTACCTGCCACTGATACTGGGTGCGTGCATTTTTTGCGTCTGAGAGATACAGGTAAGAGAACAAAATCAGTATAATAAATAGGAAAATACTGTAAGAGGTTACCATTTTTAACATCATTGATTGTCGTTCATTTATAGTTTTTGTCTGTTTTTTGGAGAGATTTATGTCATTTTGTACATTTTCTTGTTTTATATTCACGGTTTTTACTCC
>JAIECJ010000189.1 GCA_029068555.1 Lachnospiraceae bacterium | reverse complement strand
ATAAATATCACAGTGTAAACGCTTTCACAAACATATCAGAAAATCAAAAAATTATTAAAAAATATCAAGAAAAGGAAGGATTTTATTATGTATGGATTTGGTACAATGATTGAACAGCTGAAAAAAAACCCAAAGACAATTGTCTTTACAGAGGGGACTGACCCACGTATTCTAGAAGCAGCTTCCCGTCTGCTGGCAAGCAGCTTTCTCCACCCGATTCTTGTCGGTAATGAAGAGGATGTGTTAAAGGCTGCGGAAGAAGCTGGTTACAACATTCGTGGGGCTCAGATTATTGATAGCAATAATTATGATCGGTTTGACGAGATGGTTGAGCGTTTCTGCGAACTGAGAAAAGGTAAGGGAATGACACCCGAGGAGGCAAGAAAAATTCTTTCACAGCCAAATTATTTTGGAACAATGCTTGTGGAGATGGGCGTTGCAGATTCCCTGCTCGGCGGTGCAACATATTCTACGGCAGACACTGTCCGTCCGGCATTACAGATTATCAAAACTAAACCAGGAAATAAAATTGTATCGTCATGTTTTATTCTTGTTCGTCCTGGAGCAACGGGCGAAAATGAAGTTTTAGCAATGAGTGACTGTGCGATTAACATCAATCCCACCGAAGATGAACTTGTCGAAATCTGCGGTGAGACCGTTGAATGTGCAAAGATATTTGGCGTTGATCCGAAAGTTGCATTTTTAAGCTACTCTACTCTTGGCTCAGGCAAGGGACCTGATGTGGAAAAAATGAGAAATGCTGCAATTAAGGCAAAGGCAATGTACCCGATGACTCCGATTGAAGGCGAATTGCAGTTTGATGCTGCCGTATCTCCACGTGTAGCACGTACAAAATGTCCAAACTCTCAGGTTGCAGGTCATGCAAATACCTTTATTTTCCCAGATTTGAGTTCCGGAAATATGGGCTATAAGATTGCACAGAGAATGGGTAATTTCGAGGCATATGGTCCCATCCTTCTGGGTCTGAACGCTCCGGTTAATGACTTATCACGCGGTTGTAACGCAATTGAAGTATATTCCATGGCTATCATAACTGCAGCCCTAGTGTAATTTATTATAGTAATCGGGTATCTTCACCACTCTCTGTACGGATCCATGCATTATTTTAGGAGCATATTTCGTCTACGCAGGTAAGAATAATCTATCAGGGAAAAACTTTTCACTATTCGCCGCGCGACCCGTGCGCCGCTATAGCGGCATGCTCCCTTTGCATAGGGCTGTGTATAAATTATGGCGCATACACAATTGTATGCGCCATTTTCATGTAATCATCTAATTTAACTTCTTGCAACATGTTACTGCAAGAGAACCGGGTCCAATATGGCAGGAAACGCTTAATGACAGTGGGTCAACCGCAACAACAGAATAATCCGGAAACTGTTCCTGAACTTCGTCCTTAAATTCTTTCGCAGCTTCTTCATTTTGTGTATGTGCAATTGCCAGATACATCTGGTTTTCTGGTGAAATTCCGCCGAAACGTTTCTCAATATCACTCTTAATGGCATTTATCATAATTGACTTTGCCTGATTGACAGTTCTTGCTTTTGCAAACGCATCAAGCTTCTCACCCTGTATCTGAAGAACCGGCTTTAACCGGAGCAATGTGCCAAGCGCAGCAGCTGCTGGTGTGATTCTTCCACCCTTTTTTAAATAATACAGTGTATCTATCATAATATAAATACTGGAATTAAACTTGTCCACTTCCAGTACACTTTTAATCTCACTGCCATTTTTACCTGTTCTGACAAGTTCAATGGCATCATACACTGATCTTTTCTGTGTAACAGAAATTCGTTGGTTATTGACAACATGAACTTTCCCATCATAGTCTTGTGCAAGCATGGAAGCGGTCTGGCATGATCCGCTCAGCCCGCTGGACATTGGAATATGAACAATCTCATCATATTCTTTTAATAGTCCGTCCCAAAGCTGCATAACAGACTCGGGTGACGGCTGTGAAGTAGAAATATCTGCATTCTGGGCAAGTCTCTTATAAAATTCATCCTGACTGAGTGTAATTTCCTCGTAATAAGTCTCCCCATCAATCATAAAAGGCATCGGTAATACATGAATACCAAGTTCTTTTGCCTCGGTCTGTGTGATACCACTGTTACTGTCTGTAACAATTGCTATTTTTGACATATTATCAAATCTCCCTGTTTTAATATAACTTTTATAAAAATATTATAAACTGAATAATCTTATTGTACTGTCAGATATTTATAAAGTCAACATCAGAAGCAATATTGTCCTCATAGTGACTCCAAAAACGTTTATGATCTTCTCCCAGCTCCTTACCGCCAATATAGTCAGCATAGAGATCCTTGGCACAAATTTGTGCATCCTGCAATATACTGGCATCCTGATAAATATCGCCAAGCTGAAACTGAAACTGCCCGCTTTGCCGGATACCGAACAAATCCCCCGGTCCCCGAAGACGCATATCCTCCGAGGAAATAAAAAAACCATCGTTGGATCTATTTAATACCTGAAGTCGTTCCATAGTATCATTCTGACTCGTTGTTGTGATAAATATGCAATAAGACTGACTTTTTCCACGTCCGACACGTCCCCTAAGCTGATGGAGCTGTGCCAGACCAAACCGCTCAGCATTTTCAACAAGCATTACACTGGCATTCGGAACATTGATGCCAACTTCAATCACGGTAGTTGATACCAGCACATCAATATGATGAGCAGCAAATTCCTCCATAATGTAGTTTTTCGCCTTTGGATTCATTTGTCCATGCAGAAACTCTATCCGAACCGTATCAGGAAGCGCTTTCCTTAATTTCTCTGTATATTCTACAACATTTTCAAGAACCGGCTGATCGCCCATTATCTCCTCATTTGCCTCAACCATAGGACAGATAACATATGCCTGCCTGCCGTTTGCTGTTTCTTTTGCAATAAATTCATATGCCTTTCTGCGATAATCTGTGTTAACAACACAGTTTTTTATCGGAAGTCTGTCTGCTGGAAGCTCATCCATAACAGAAATGTCCAAATCCCCATATAAAATCAGTGCAAGTGTTCTTGGAATAGGCGTCGCACTCATGACGAGAATATGCGGCTGGATTCCTTTCTGTGCAAGAGCTTCACGCTGTTTTACACCGAAACGATGCTGTTCGTCTGTAATCACAAGACGCAGATCATAAAAATCGACATCCCCTTGCAACAAAGCCTGTGTTCCAATAATAACATTGCATGTGCCAAGAGCGATGCTATCTTTCACCCTGCGTTTTTCCCTTGCTGTCAGTGATCCTGTCAGAAGAACCGGCTTAAACGGTAACCCATAATCTTCAATCAGAGCCATAACTGACTCATAATGTTGTTTTGCAAGCACTTCCGTTGGTGCCATAAAGGCTGCCTGATGGTGGTTCATGATACACATAAATATTGCCAGAATCGCCACAATTGTCTTGCCAGAGCCAACATCACCCTGAATGAGTCTATTCATAAGGCGTGCCGAGCACATATCATTTTCTATCTGCGCCCAGACTTTTTTCTGCGCATTTGTGAGTTTATATGGAAGCCTGTCGATAAATTCCTGACATGCATCAATACGCATCATTGGTGCATCATTAATTTCCTGAACAGTCATATCCTTTAAAGCCAAAACACCTATTATAAAAAATAAAAATTCTTCAAAAACCAAACGTTTTCTGGCACAAATCATATCATTAAAATTTTGCGGGAAATGAATCCCGTACATCGCTGCTTTTAAATCCATCAGTCCATACTGAACCCGCATTGATTCCGGAATATAGTCCTTCTCAAAATCCAGTCCTTCCAATGCCAGATGTATGGATTTTGTAATCGCGGCAATAGAAAGTCCTTTTGTGGTCGGATAAACTGGTGCAAGTCTGTGAACATTCTGCATAAACTCTTTGTCACCAATTATCTTCGGCTGCTCCATTGTCATTCGATTGTTCTTTAAAATGACACGCCCGCGAAAAATATATTGTTTCCCAGGCTGAAGGCTGTTCTTCATGTAAGGCATATTAAAATATGTGATATCACAGGCACCACTGTCATCTTTCACGCGCGCTGTTGTAATTGACATATTCTTTCTGATATGGATAGTCTGGGGAGCACTGATAACCATGCCGTGTATTGCATGCATCTGATGATTTGCTTTCAGTTCCCCTATTTTTACAATATCACGCCATTCTTCATAATCCCTCGGATAATGTGTTATAAGGTCGTTAATTGTATGGATATCTAACTTATGATACAAAGCAGCAGTTTTATCCCCGATACCGTTCAGGGCCGTAATTGGATCATCAAAATACATAGTGCTCTCCTAACACAAAGAACGCCTCTCTTATGGCGTTCTTTGTATGATATCGACACCGTCCTTCGCATTAGTCATTCTGCTGAAACGATATAGGAATAAATGGGCTGTCCTCCGAATTGAAGTTCAACATCACAACTGCTAAATTGAGCTTTTACCATGTCAGCCAGCTTTTGTGCCTGTTCCTCTTTGATGATATCTCCGTAGTATATACTAATCAGTTCATATTCTTCAGACATCATCTCTAAAATCATGTCAAAGGCAACCGTCTGTAAGTCTTTTCCCACAGAAAGGATTCCCTTGTCACCTATGCCCATAAAGTCACCCTGATGGATTTCCTTATCATCTATCATAGTATCCCGGACTGCATACGTTACCTGACCAGTAGCGACACGCTGCACTTCCTCTGTCATAACCGCCTCATTTTCCTCGATTGAAATGTCAGGAACATAGTTGATAATGGCAGTAATGCCTTGCGGAACCGTTTTAGTTGGGATTACAATAATTTTTTTGTCTTTCGTCAATTGTTTTGCCTGATTTGCAGCCAATATAATATTTTTATTATTCGGGAAAATAAATATATTGTCAGCATTTATCTTTTCAATCGCATTCAGCATATCTTCAGTGCTTGGATTCATTGTCTGACCGCCCTCTATGATATAATCAACACCAAGGGAACGGAATATTTCATTCATGCCCTCACCAATTGAAACAGCAATAAATCCTGTGTCTTTATGTTCGGCTGCTGGTGCGTCACTGTCCGCATCAGGTGAAATGCTGCTGGGAAGTTCTGGACTCTGCATCTGCTTTTCCATCATATCCGAAACTTTTTCGTCGCGTTCCAGACGCATATTTTCAATGATGATTGTAGTGAGCGCTCCATACCGCAGCGCTTTTTGCATTGCAAGTCCTGGATCATTTGTATGCACATGAACTTTTACAATTTCATCATCAGCAACGACAACAATAGAATCACCAATAGATGAAAGATATTCTTTGAAATCCATTTCCTGCTTGATGTTAAACGTTTTATTCAGCATGATGAGAAACTGGGTACAGTAACAGAATTTTATTTCCGCGTTTGCCTGCGCCTCAATATTAGAGGACATCGCACCTTTTTCTGCCGATATCGTTTTAGGGGCTGTTTCGATGGAAAGATCAAGTTCCTTACCAAGGAAAGCGTCCAATCCGCCCTTTAATACTTCCACAAGTCCCTGACCACCCGAATCGACTACACCTGCCTGCTTTAATACCGGAAGCATGTCAGGTGTCTGAGCCAAAACAACCTCTGCCTCTTTGATTACTTCACTGATAAATTTTTCTAAATCACGCTCACCTGCCATAGCAAGGTCATTGGCTCTTTTGGCGGCACCCTTTGCAACCGTGAGGATTGTTCCTTCCTTTGGTTTCATAACAGCCTTATAGGCGGTTTCTACAGCTTTATCGCACGCCGAGGCAAGAATTGCCACATTGATTTCGTCATATTCCCGAATGACTTTTGTAAAGCCTCTGAAGAGCTGCGACAGGATAACACCTGAATTCCCGCGTGCGCCTCTCAGGGATCCAGAGGAGATAGCTTTTGCGAGGGATATCATATCAGGATTCTCAATAGCGGCAACCTCTTTTGCAGCAGACATAATAGTCATTGACATATTGGTACCAGTATCCCCATCCGGAACAGGAAAAACATTCAGCTCATTTATCCATTCTTTTTTATGCTCCAAATTTTTTGCTCCAGCAAGAAACATCTTTGAAAGCATTTTAGCGTCGATTACATTTAATCCCACTTCAGAAATCCTCCTTAATCAATTACTCGAACGCCTTCAACAAAGATGTTGATTTTTTCGATTTCGAGACCTGTGAAATTTTCAACCTTGTACTTTACATTGTTAATCAGATTGTCACATACTGTAATAATGCTTACACCATAGGCAACAATTACATGAAAATCAAGAATCAATTTATTATTAACAATATTTACAGATATTCCGTGTGTGATACTTTCTTTCATGAGCAGCTTCACCAAGCCGTCCTTTACGTTTACTGAGGCCATACCGACGATGCCAAAGCACTCAACAGCGACACTCCCGGCATATTGAGCGATAACCTCAGGATCAATATAGATATTACCCATATGGGTATTCATAGATCCTTTCATAGAAATCCTCCTTTTGTTTTTATAATAAAAAACACTAACCGCTATTATTATAACCGTTTTTAGGAAAAAAGGAAACACATATTTTTACAGAATTTCTATAGATTGCAAAAAATTTAATTTTTTTGCCCAAAACAGCTTGCCAAATGTTTTATTATTTGATAATATATTACTGTTGTGAGTCGAATGACTTAGTTTAGTCGAGGAGGTGCTAACGATGGCAAAGTGTGATATTTGTGGCAAAGGCGTTCATTTCGGTAATAACGTAAGCCATTCTCATAGAAGATCCAACGCAATTTGGAACTCAAATGTAAGAAGTGTAAAATGCAAAGTAAATGGAGCTGCTAAGAGAATGCATGTATGTACAAGATGCTTACGTTCAGGAGCTGTTGAAAGAGCATAGTGGAATTTTATCAATAAAAAAGAGGCATGTTTGGTGCCTCTTTTTTATGTACACATGACACTCTAAAAAAATGTCATTGGCAGCTGATGGGTGTCCTCAGAAAAAGAATACCAGCTTATGGTACTTCGTATTCACCACTTTGTATGAGATTTGAACCAAATTCAATTTGGCACAAATCTCCCACAAATTGTGACGCGCATCTGGCAGAAAGCATTTTTAAAAACGCTCTAGCTTTCGTAGTACCGACTTCTGAGACTCTCATATTCTGTCTGAATCAGCAGCAACGTTTTTGTGTCGCCACATTTATTGTCAGGATGAAAAATTTTCAGCAGTTCCTTATACCGCTTTCTCAAAGACAGTTCACTGTCAACCCCGCGGAAAAAATTTGTGCCGTCGTAAGCTCCTGACTCATATTGTTGATGAACAGGCTTTGCCCCAGACATTTTTTGGCGTCTGTACTTACTCTTTTCATGTTCAAAATTTAGGCGTTCACATTCCAGTGCCTTTCTGTCAACCGCAAGCTGCTGATAAGCGTCCTCGATAATCTTCTGCTTCTTTGCAATGAATACTTCATTGTCTTCGAAACGCTTTTTAATAGACCTTTCACGTATGTCCAGTGCATTCCTTTCCCGATCCAGTTTTCTCTTTAAATCCTGTAGTTCGCGACTAAATTCCTGAAGTTCATCTCTTTTAGCCTGAATTCTGACCTGCTCCTGAAACATCCAGATTTTCATCTTCTTGATATCATCTGGTGCTTCAGCCTTCATGAGCTCCTCATCAAAATCCAACATATAAATCCTCCATTCCTGCACAAAACCCATGCAAAAAAACAGCCCTGTCCGCTTTCTGCACGTTTCTCCCTCATAAAACTCCCTTTTATTTACAACTGAATAGATAATAACCCGAAATTACAAAAATTGCAATAAGAATTAATCCCATCCACGTATTTCCAATAACCAACATAAAGAGCATGCCGACTGCAATCCAAAATAATGTATAACCTATAAGCTTGCACATAAGTCTTTTACTCCGGCATTTCGTTATTAATTATATGCAAAATTTGTAAATTTTATTTATTCCTTTTCCGGAAATGCAGTGCTGATTGCCTCATCATCACTTGGCATATCATCATTCTTTGGTTTAAAACGGTCAATCAGGTCAGGAACCATATCAATAATTTTGTTGACTGTATCCTGGTTCTTGATATTGACAAGCCGTACTTGTCCGTTTTTGATGACCAGTACCGCACTTGGCGACATCTTTCCTGTCATCCCACCAGCACCGCCGCTTTTCTTTTCCTGTGATGATGCGCCGGCTCCGACACCAAATGTGACATCAACCAAAGGAATGATCGTTGTATCTCCTGCCTGTGTAGGCTGTCCAACCACTGTTTTGGAGGAGAGAAAGCTCTCCATTCCCTGCATCATGGAATTTACTACCTCATTAAAACTGTTATCTGACATGATAAACCTCCAAATCAAATTTTATTCCGTTTTAAGTGTCTTATCAAAAGTTTGATATTCTTATCAAAAAACAGGACACAAGCCACTTTTACAAAAACATATACACTGATACAGCCTTTAACTGAGAACTCTCCCTCAATGACAGATCTGTCAAACTCAGGCCGTATATCTATATTTCCCTGATGCAGAGGATAAAACATTCCCCACACGGCAAGCACTTCTCCCATTATTGCCGGATCTTCAAAACCAAGATGAAAATTTATCCTGAATTTTTTAGGCAATATCTTTTTAAAAGCCCACCCCAGTTGTTTTATGCACATTGAAAATGCCTGCTTGGTACTGTCAAGCTGCAATAATTCAAGGTAATACTTTATGTTATCTTTTACCCTGATTATTGTATCATATATTTTATGAAATGTGAACTTTATATTTTTTAAAAAATTGACAAAATTTATGAAAATAATCTTAACTTTATAAAGAATATGCCATTTGTGCGTTGCTTTTTCTGAAACAAATTCATCTTCATCAGTATTGACAGATAAATTTTGTTCTTCTTGATAATCATTTTTCAAAAAAGCACTTTGTGGTATATCTTTCTCATATTCTTGTGTGTCTTCATAGGATGCTGCCTGTATTTCACCAACATCCTCTGACTTATTTTTTGTTGATTTCATTTTTTTATTCTTATATTTTTTGCCTGCTGCTTTCAGATTATCATATATTGTGATTCCCAATATCTTCAACCGCATGTGAAATGCCTGTCCTATACTGTATTCAGCCTTAAAAGATGCTGTATGCAAAAACCACGTAACGCGCATATCTGCCGCAAAGTTATTATCAAGGTACTCTCCTTTGGTACGATATCTCACTGGAACAAACAGGATAAGCAGCAATAATAATAATATCAATCCAAGGATGACAAGAATTACAATTCCAATTATTTTTAACACAGTCAGTAATATAGATACCATAAGTTCCCCTTATATTTTAGTGGCAGCACCATTATTATTTTCCGGTGACATGCGGGATTCAGCTCTGCTGGCTGGATTCGCTTCTGCATGTCTGGTATTTGAAATAAGATTTCACATCATATCCTTCGGTGGAATGTAAGACATCCTCAAGAATAGATATAACCAGTTCAACCGCTTCGCCGTAACCGCCAGCAATGCCAACAATGTATGGCGCATTCTTTTTTTTCTTATAATATTTTTGTTTCAACATTCCGCTGTGATATATTTCAAGCAAATCATCATTTTTAGCCAGGGCAATAATGTAAATGAATGGCTGTGGGCGACCAGTGCGCAGCTTCCACATTATTTTTCTGCGTTTTTCATCTAATGATGGACTCATATATAATTTCCTGCAAAAGCGCATAGTATTTCCTGCTCCTAAATATTTAATTATGTAATCATCAACTATTTTAACATAACATTGAAAATATTACAAACTGAAATCATTAAGCGTCTACAAATTATATTCTGACAGAAAAGGAAGGCCAAAGACTGACCTTCCTTTCACTGACGTGGCTTTATCCATTGTTTATTTTTCCGAAGATTAAGGTATTCTTCATAAGCCAGCTCTAACATCTGCTTCTCATTTGAGAACTTAAGCAGATGATATGCCTCATGATATTTATAATATCCTGAATCAACAAAAAATTCTTCACGCTGTGGCTTGCTATAGTAACTATCCGCCATCATCAAATACCAATGGACTTCTTTCTCCACAATATCCTGAGGTACATTAAAGGTATATTCACTTTTTCCAATATATTTCATGACAGTAGCCTTGACGCCGGATTCTTCAAAAACCTCACGAAGAGCGGTTTCTACGTGCTTTTCTCCGCTTTCGACAGTTCCTTTGGGAAGAACCCAGCCTTCATATCTGTTTTTGAAATTTTTGTATAAAAGTAATATTTTCCCCCTGAAAATGACTACGCCCCCACAGCTAATAGCTTGAATCATGGTGTCCCCCTCCTGTATGGTGCGTAAATTTCTATAGTATGCTTTCAATAATACTGATTATCTGGCTTGTTTCATATGGCTTTGTAACAAAATCCGCGGCACCTAGCTTAATAGCATCAAGCATTTTTTTCTTTTGACCAGATGCTGTTACCATTATAACCTTCGCATCTTCATCATATTCCTTTATTTTAACAAGTGTTTCCAATCCGTCCATTACAGGCATGGTAATATCAAGCGTCACAAAATCAGGATTCAGTTCACAGTATTTATCGTAGCCCTCCTGACCATTTTCTGCCTCGGCTACTACCTCATAACCGTTTTGAACGAGAATGCTACGAAGCATATATCTGGATGTTTTGGAATCATCAACTATCATAACAGTACTCATATTTTAATCTCCTTATACTAATCCTTATAAGCATACTGCAACTTCCTGGTTACTCATATACCTCTAAAACTGCCCTGAAACTGCTGCCATTAGCATGAATAGGAATGACATACAGTTTCTCATTACTGATAAACGGACCATCCAGTGCGTATTCTGGCGAATTCATGTCAACAGAAACATCATCATAGCTTATGTTAGTGGCAAAAAGCCCATTTACGCAGTTGATAAATTCACCGACATTGTCCAGTGCATCCTCATTGACTGCTTCATATGTATCTCCGGTAAAATAATTCGCAATGGCAAGCAAACCATTATCCGGTGCACTTATGTATACCCGTATGTGCAGATCCCCAACAATTGTCTGACAGGCATATTTGTCAAGCTGGAGTGAATGTGCTGTATAAGCCTTGTCCAAGTATGCATCACAGTCAATCAGACGACGTATGGTTCGAATAAGTGTCAGTACGAGTTCTTTCAGGCGGTTTGCTTTTAAAGGAATAAAGATATTGACACACTGCTCAAGATCATCATGAATAAGTGAACTGATCTGCGCATCACTAAATTCTCCTGTTTGTTGGAAATCATCCAAAAACGGATTAATCTGCTCCATACTGAGCACATTTGCGTTTAAAAGCTCCTGGACAAATTTCATGAACGTGTTGGACTGATAAGTTAATATCTGATCTAATTTCTCATCAGTAAGATATCCAGCATCAATAGCTGTTTCGCCAAAGCGCTCATTGCTTTTATCTATCCGC
>JAIECJ010000188.1 GCA_029068555.1 Lachnospiraceae bacterium | reverse complement strand
GCTGTGTCAAGCGCCTTGATGCCGACACCAATCTTGTTGGTCATGTCTGCGTCCGCACCTACATGAAGGCTGAAGTTTAGGTCTTCCTTAACATTTACCTGTCCTTTGTTAATGATAAAACTAATTTTATCTGTTGTAGTTGTATATGCAGCATCATTGAAAGTACCAGCCTGCGCAAAATTATCAAAATCCGCTTTTGTCTGATCAGTCGTGCCGAGCTTAATACCTGTGTCATCACTAATAGACGCCTGCTTTTCATCTGTACCGATATTATTTGCAAGAATCAGCTCCTTATATACCATCTGATATGCTTTCTGTGCTGTGATAACATTTGCATTGTTGTCATCTACTCCATTTGGTACCAAAGCTGTATCCGTTGCATCCTGCGGATTTACTCTGTCCTGCATTGCATAGTAGTCTACTCCTTTATAGATTGCATGGCTGCCTTCCTTTACCTTATTTGCAATCTTTTCTACCTGCAGCATGTTCTTATCTTCATTTTCCTCAGCAGCAGTATCAACTACTGTATACTGTACACCATCCAGTGTAATCTGCTCGCCTGCCTTTGCCACGCCAAGAGATGCCTTAATATGATTATACGCACCTGCTACCGGTCCGTTGGCATCATCCATGTTTGCTGTAGCATCAAACTCACCAATTGTATAAGTCTTGCCTGCGATCTGAATCGTATCGCCAACCTTTAAGGTATTCATTGTGAATGTTGCCATTGTAGCGCCCTCTGACAATGTTCCCTCAAGACCTGCATCCTTTGCGTTTACATACTTCTTAACGGTGTCCTTGTCACCCTTTAAGAGATAGGTCTCATTGAACTTGGTTGTCTCTGCTACACGGTCGATTTCTGTCAGGAGCTGGTCAACCTCATCCTGGATTGTCTGGCGGTCTGAGAGTGCGTTTGTGCCGTTTGCTGCCTTTGTTGCAAGCTCGTTCATACGCTGAAGCATGTCATGAACTTCTGTCAATGCGCCTTCTGCTGTCTGCACTGCGCTGATACCGTCTTCTGCATTTAAAGAAGCCTGTGTCAGTCCTCTGATCTGTTTTCTCATTTTCTCGGAAATTGAAAGACCTGCTGCGTCATCTGCTGCCCTGTTTACCTTGTAGCCTGATGACAATTTCTCTGCTGATTTGGACAATGTGCCCTGTGTGATTCCCAACATTCTGTTGGCATTCATAGCTCTAAGATTGTGCTGTACTACCATAAATAATTACCTCCTTGTAAAAACGGGAAGACATTCTAAGTCGGTACAGAACACCGACTTAGAATGTCGATGTCCCATTTGAGGGATAATCAAAAATTTTCTCTGTAATACCAACAAAGTTTATCTACACCTCGTTTACACCATGGGCATATCCATTGCCCACTGTTATAGTGTTGTTGCTTTGGTTACAGCTTCTTTTTATTCTGGCTGTAACCTGTTTCATATTAAGTTGTAATAACGGGCAACTTGCATATCGCCCATTCAAATGTATAATATCCGCCGCTGTCCGGCTTCCGGCGCCTGTCTGCCAGACAGCTGTGGTTATTAACTTGATTCGGATTCGGAGTCAGATTAGACAGTCCTTTTTTACTGCAGACTCAATCAATATTGCTTCCTTTTCTGCAGCGCGCTTCCGGATTGCCTTTCCCCTTGCCACATTGACTTCCCTAGGTGCGTCGATCATCAGCTCAACAGAGCGCTCATTGACTTTCACGACCGTTATCCTTACTTCCCTTCCCACCATCAGGTACTCGTCTTTACTTACTGATAATCTAAGCATCTGCAGAACCTCCTTGTTTTGCCGTAACTACCTGCTAATCCGTTGAGTCACGTTTTGCCCTGCATTTTATATATTTTCTGATGACGCAACACTTTATCTATATTGTTGCATTTATGTTCCTGACAGCGTATTCTCAAATAGGCATTTCGCTCTTATCATGCAGCCGAAGGAACAGCACCGTTAACATTTTCAAGGAGGAACACAGCCATGAGCACTACGCAGCCCATCAGGGACAAAAAATCACTGCAAAATTTTAAACTATATTATCAGAACAGAAAAGAGCACCTGCGCAACTACACCATCATTATTATGGGACTTAATACTGCCCTGCGTATTAATGACATCCTGCATCTGACCTATGACATGGTCTATCAGAATAACAAAGTCCGAAATCATATTGTTGTAAAAGAGCGCAAAACCGGCAAAGAGAACCGCATTCTGCTAAATAATGAAACAAGACAGGTACTTACAGCGTACCGAACGGCATTAACAAAAACAAAAATGTATAAAGAAGGAAATCCTTATCTTTTTCCAAGTCCCAAAAAAGCGGGCGCACCGCTTTCGCGCTATCAGGCATATCGAATGATTACTGCCGCTGCCAAGGCATTAAATCTTTGCGAACACATCAGCTGCCACTCCCTGCGCAAGACCTTTGGCTATCACGCATGGAAACAGGGTGCAAATCAGGTTGTGCTCATGACCATTTTTAACCACTCTTCCTTTGCCATCACCCGGCGTTACCTGTGCATTGAACAGGACGATAAAGATGACGTATTTCGCAGCATATATCAAAGCGCTGCGGCTTGACAACGCAGCGCTTTGTTTGTGTGTTCAATATACCCCTCCCAATTTGACACTAGCCATGGCTGGAACATCAGTCAGGGCTTCTTTGTAATCACATTTCTGCACTGCAGTTTTCACGGAAATATTTCAGGAAATTTTTGGATGAATTTTTTTTAAAGAAAAATATAAAAAAAGCTAAAGTTTTTAAATCAGATACCGATATATAAAATGTAAGCAAGGGATGCAACAATATAGATAAATTGTTGCATCCCTTATTATCTTACCATTTTCAAATATTATTACCAATCAAAATAAAATCGGCAGATAAAATACAGTATTTATTAAAAATCCCTCTGCGCTATCACCTTGTCAATCAACCCATATTCAAGTGCCTCCTCTGCGGACATATAGTTGTCACGCTCTGTCGCAGCGGCAATTTCCTCAATTGATTTCCCGGTATTCTCAGCAAGAATCCTGTTGAGCCGCTGTTTGCTTTTCTGCATATGGTCAGACATAATTTTGATGTCGGTCGCCTGACCCTGAACCCCGCCCCCGTGAATCGCAGGCTGATGTATCATAATCTCTGCATTGGGCAGTGCAAAGCGCTTTCCTTTTGTCCCTCCTGCAAGCAGAAAGGCACCGAAGCTTGCCGCGAGTCCGACACAAATTGTCGACACATCACACTTGATATACTGCATTGTATCATAGATTGCAAATCCGGCCGTGACCGATCCGCCCGGACTGTTGATATACAGCTGGATGTCCTTATCAGGGTCTTCCCCCTCCAGATGAAGCATCTGCGCCACGACCAGGCTTGCAGAGGCATTGCTCACTTCCTCTCCCAGAAAAATAATCCGGTCTGACAGCAGACGTGAAAAAATATCATAGCTCCGTTCCCCCCTGCTGGTCTGCTCTATTACGTATGGAATCAGACTCATGCCGCCATCATGCCTCCTTTTATACTATATATACGTACAGAACCGCTGCATGGCAATTTGGGCTGCTTCGGATAAAAAATGCCGTTTTTCCGATATGTCTGCGGCGTACATTGGTATATTCTTCCAAAAGCAAGTGTAAACGCCTGCTGTGAATTGTAATGCGCTTCATAGGCAATTTCAACAATTGGCATCTCCGTCTTTACAAGCCTCTCCGCCGCCAGTGTCAGCCGTCTTCCCTGGATGTACTTGTATATGGTACATCCCGTCTGCTCCGCAAAGGCATGTGCGATATAGAACTTGGAATAATTCAGCGCTGCTGCTATTTTATCCAGTGAAAGATCCTCCTGTATATGCTTATCTATATAGGAAGCTGTTTTTTTCACAACCCTGTCGTCATTCATATACAAAATCTCCTCTCTTTATAGAATCTGTCCAAAATACAAATGTATGTTTGAATCAATTATTAATGACATATTCAGTATACCATCCATCTATAAATCTGTCTTAATAGAAATTGCCCTTTATTTCAAATGCTGTATTGAAATGCTGTCATAGATACACCCTGCACACAAATCCCCCGCCTTCATTGTTAAAGAAGCGCACCTGCCAGTGATGAAAGGACACTATCTGCCGTACAAGCCGGATGCCAAGACCATGCTCAGGCAGCTTGTCAGACCTCATGGAAGTTCTAAATCTTTTAAGCTGTTCCCTGCTGACGCCACACCCATTATCTGATATTTCCAACACTGTTTTTTTGCAAATCCTACGATTCTGCCGTGTCAGGCTTACCCTGATTTCACAACCAGATAGGTTGTGGCTGATGGCATTGTTTATCAGGTTTTCTACCAGCCGTTTTATCAGCTCCCTGTCTCCTCTGACATAAAACTGCTCAAGGTTATCCAAAATAGCGACACTAATATCATACTTTTCATCAAGGTTTCTGTTGACAATATCACATATCGTTTCCCGTATCAATGCGGGCAGCAGCACTTGTTCCCGATGCCACACTCCCATCCCGTATGTGAGTTTGTTGGAAGTATTCAGATTTGTAACAAGCGTTTTGATACGGATTGCCTGATTTTCTATCATCTGCGCCCGCTCCTGTACTTCAGCACGACTAAGGACAGAATGCATCATTTCATCTGCGTAACCAATTACCAGCGAAAGCGGCGTCCTGACATCATGTGACACACCTGCAATCCACG
Organism: Lachnospiraceae bacterium; assembly: GCA_029068555.1. Taxonomy (GTDB): domain Bacteria; phylum Bacillota; class Clostridia; order Lachnospirales; family Lachnospiraceae; genus COE1. The sequence goes on along the minus strand of JAIECJ010000188.1, from coordinate 2,686 downwards.
AAGTCCTCTGCATCTCGCGTCTGCGCGCATCGCGTTTTATAATAAAAAAAGGCCCCACGAGCAGCACAATGATGTTAATAAAAAACAGAAGTGGGAGTGCCGCCGCAAACATATTCACTGTACGAATCTGAAAAGACAGCTGGTACTTCCAGACAGTATTTTTCGGCATCCCGATTACCAGAACCCCATCATCGACAATCCGCACATAAACCGGATAATCGTTCAGGTAAAACCGTGTAAACTGCACAATCTCCCTTACCGTATAATGCAGCGGGACGTCCTCCGGAAGTCGGTAGCTCCATACCACATCCCCCGCATCATCCAGCAGAAAAACAAAACCGCAAAAGCCGTCAATCCGATCTATACCCTGCTGTGACATACTGTACTGCACTTCTCCATTTTCCTGAACTGTTTTCTGTATCTGTTCAGAGATATACGATGGTGACAAATCTGAGAAACCTGCATCCGTCTTTATCGACAAATATGTCAATATCAGTAAATCCGCAACCAGCATCGCGCCAATCATCATAATTGTCAAGATTACTATCTTAAAAAAATTTTCCAATCTACTCATAATCTACACCAGCTTATATCCCAGCCCCCTGACAGTCAACAGATGCTCCGGCTTCGATGGATTGTCCTCCAGCTTTTCCCGCAGATGGCGGATATGTACCATCAGGGAATTTTCATACCCGTAACTTCCGTCTGGCCACAAGGTATCGCACAGTACATTAATAGAAAGAATTCTTCCACGGTTTTCACATAGCTTTTTGAGCAGTGCATATTCTTTTGCCGTGAGGGTATCATCTGCACCGTCCACACTGATTGTCCCTGCATTCCAGTTAATCAGCGCCTTTCCTACTCTGTCCGTCCCCATATCTTCATCAATATGGTATGTCCGCTTCAACACTGCCCTTACCCGAAGCAGCAACTCTTCCGGCAGAAAAGGCTTAGTGATATAATCGTCAGCGCCTAATCCCAGCCCCTTCAGCCGCGCGTAATCCTCATCCCGCGCGGACAGAAAAATAACAGGGAGCCCGCTTCCTTTTTTCTTTTTTATCTGTTCAAATAACGTGAATCCATCTCCGTCGGGCAGCATCACATCCAGAAGCACAAGCTGGTAATCATTTTCCTGCGTATACCACATTGCCTCCCCGCAGCCTGCCGCCATATGAATATGCTGGTACCCCTCCTTTTTCAGAAGTTTTCCCACCATCGTTAACAATTCTGCCTCATCATCCACCAATAAAATACTGCATTCATGCAGTGTCATTTTAATCCCCCCATTCCTAGTGCGTGTTTAAAAAATCATTCCTACCACCTGCATAACGACGCGTACGCGTCGTATTCACCACTTTGCGTGATATTTGCGCCAAATTTAGTCAACGTAAGGCATTGCCTTTTATGCCTTTGACCCCTATTCCTCCTTCATTTGGCACAAATCTCCCACAAACTGTGACGCACATCTGGCAGAAAGCATTTTTCAAACACGCTCTAGCCAAACCTGCGAATCCGTATAACCATATTATAACGGATGATGTGAAAAAAGTGCAGATTAAGCATACGAATTAAGGTATTTTTAAGCAATATCTGAACTGATTGACGGACAGTTCTATCATATGGCTTGCCCAAGCCGCTTACATCAGGAAATATTAAGTGAACTTCATGTAACCATTCACAATTACATTCATTCAAAAGAAAATTCCTGCAAAGTATACTCTGACCCGTTCGGGGGATGCCTTTGCCCTCGGCGGCTTTTTGCGGATCATGGTGGTATGATGATACTGCCATCTGCGATGTGTGGCATATCACATTTTTTGCAGTGACAGTTACCCCTGCCTCATCCCTGCACAGCATTGCTGCCGCCCTCCTTTCATTCTGGTATGCCGTTTATCGGCTGCTTTTAACCGCCTTTTCCTGAAAAAAGGCCAAAAATAAAAACACACTGCCTGGGCCTGGCTTCATGTCGTCAGCCTTCTCTTTTCCGCATCCAGCATGTGCCTGAATACATGGATGTCCGCCCTTTTCTTCCCGTCTTTTTTGTCATAGATTCCTATGTCCACATGCCCATGCTTCATCCAGCTCCTTAATGTCGGGAGTGATACGCCCAGTTCCTGCGCCGCCTGGCTCGTCGGTACCTCTACCGGTCTGCCTGCCTCCACTGGATCCGCCTGCCCCTGTCCGCGGAGTCTTAATTCGTTAATCAGGTCACTCGTGCTTACCTCACTTAGATTTATTGCTGCCAATTCTTTCCACCTCCTCTGTTATGGCACCCTTCCATCCATCAGGCAGCGGAATCACGCCGCCCGGTTCAATGTTGTCGGATTTCAGCACCTTTACCTTCAGGAGCTGCTCCGCCTGACGCAACTGTTTCTCTATCACCTTTATCACCTCCCTCCTGTTTCGCCACCAACGGCGGCTCATCAACCGCCTGCTACCATACTGTCCTACAATTTTGTTCTTGTCTTTTTCTGTCCCCTGACTTATACTGTACTTACAGGCGTTGCTGAGCCGAGTACATAAGAAAAGGGGAAATACACATGAATATGATTCCTGTCAGCTCCTCAAATATTGCAAGCATTGGATATGATGGTTCGACGCTCCATATCCGCTTCAATTCTGGCAGTCTGTATGCATATTACAATGTGCCTGAAAGTGTATATAGTGGGCTTATGAATGCCAGTTC
>JAIECJ010000187.1 GCA_029068555.1 Lachnospiraceae bacterium | reverse complement strand
GCTATGTTCAGCAGTGTTTTGATGTTTCATATTATAATAAGCAATTAAATAAAAAATAGTAATATCATAGAGGGTATGGGCAGTGCCCACATAATATTCCCTCCTGCTAATGCGAGGGCACTGAAAAACATATGGTTTTTTAATTTTATTGTAACTATTCAGAACCACTTATCCAAAGACAATATCTGAGTTGCCATTTAAGGCTTCTCGGATTGCGGTGAAAGCATTGAGCCCATGCTTACGGGCGGTTCCGATATAACTCATGATTGTTAGATATTCCTGTGCACCGTTCTCGCTGCGGAAACACCCTGAGACCTTTGTTTTTACTTTTATCATTCTTAGGTCACGCTCCGCCTGATTGTTATCAAAAGGTACACTGAGATTCTTTATAAACAAGCAGACTGATGCCTCGTAATTCTCCAGTCTGCAGATTAAATTCAATACTTTGCTTTTTTTCTTGCGACCGCGCTTGTTAGCAGGAGTTTCAGGAATTGGATTTTCCTCATATGCAGTTTTGATAATGGCATCATACTCGGCATCAAACTTATGACGGTGATAGCAGCTTACCTCATCCTTACCTGAAAAAAGTGCTTTGTCCCGCACCTTTTTCATATTGAGCAGAAGCTTCTTAAACCTGGCAGCCCAAGTCTGCCCTGGATGATTTTTGATGACATCGTTTAATTCACGGAGAAGATGTGCACAGCAGATAGCATGTGTCACATCCTGATATTTCCAGTAAGAACCCCAGCAGTCATGAACAATGATGCCACGAACATGTGGCAATACATCTGCTGCATCCATTCCTGTCTGACCACGTTATTGGTTTATGGTCAGATATGTATGAACCTGATCGGATGCAACGTGGACCCAGCAGTTTTTACCATCTACACGGCAGCTGGTCACATCACAGTGGAGCAGACCAAGCGAGATCATGGTCAGACGGATTCGCTCGTAAGTATCTTTCAGCGATTCTGCACAGCGTGTCACCATGTTTTTGATGGTTCCTGTCGCCAGTGGGATGTTAAATACGCTGGACAGTATTTCATGTGTACGATTAATGCTGACTGCACCAACGGTGTTGAAAGCCACAACCATTGCCTGAAGGTTTTTGCCATACTGGACTGCTGCCTTTATGTTTTCAGGAAATGCGCCGGTTTTAACGCCACCATGCAAAGGGCATTCGCGCACTTCAATGAGATTATGCATCCAGCATAAGATTTTCAACCATCTCATCATCGGAATAATCAAAAAGTTCTTTGATAATGAGCACCCCAACAATCACCTTTACCAGGGTATTCGGTCTGGATGCCTTATCACTATATAAGGCAGAAAACCGCTTTTCATCAAAACATTTACTTCTACCCAAGATTTTTCCAGTGCTTTTTGTTCTATGGCAGTTAATCCTGAAAAACTATCTGAAAATGACATATGCTGATAAGCATTTTCTTTGAATGACATAGTGCTGCTAAAGCAGACTAAAGGTTATTTTTTTCCTTTACTTCTTACCAATCTAAAAGTTGTGTATAATGAGATATTTTTTCAATTTTTCATCATGTGCCTGTGCTCTATTTTACTTTTTTCTAAACCTGAAGCTATGAGGTTGACCTAAAGGTTTCGCCTTAAGACGAAGGATTCAATCCCATTATACAGACATTAAATGCTTTTTTCTTTTGGATATTTATGATGTCGGAGTCAAAACATAGATAACACTGTGTCTAATTTCCTCGTATGAACCTTGAAAATTTAATATTTCACAGTAGATGAGGTATCTATTGTTTATCCCGTTTATGAATATATGGACATTCTTGGTTTGTTTTTATGCCAACATTGGATTCGGGGCATATTTACCCAAGCCCTTCCGAAAACCAAAGAGCTTCCTGAAATTTAATGCAGCTACCTTACTTCCGCAAAAGAACTTGCCTCGCTTTTCCCTCGGAAGTTTGTCAAGATGATAATTCTTTCGGATATTAGATGGAATGGTCTCCACACCATTTCTGATCCTTACTAAATTGCTGAATTCTTCGCTTTGCATATATCTCTGGCTTTTTGCTCTGTTCGATGCATTTTTCGAGGTGATAAAGGTTGCAATCTTTTTGTGAATCTTTGGGCGGCACTGTTCCTGATATGGGCAGCCAACACAATGATTTCGGTCAAATGATACCCTGCATTGTCTCGTCGATTTTGTGTAGCTTTGACTGACTGGTTCATATCCGGCAGCACATCTAAGAAGCTTTGTTCCTTCTTCATTAAATTCAAAGTCTGCCAAAACATCCGGCGTCTCTTTGCCGATCAATGCTGTTGTTACCAATTTGATATTTTTCTCTTTAGCAAGGGCAATATTATCCTGCCCATCATAGCCTCCGTCGGTAACCAGAATTATTTCTTCAGGAAACTCTTTCCATCTGTGAAAGAGTTTCCTGAAGAAAATGGCTGTCCGTATGGGTTGTTCTTATCAAACTGATAATCAATAACTACAGAACCATTCTTTCCAACCGTTTCTTCAATGTTAGCCGCATATCCCCTGTGAAGTTTGCCGGCTTTGTTTCTGTAGGTAGCATCCGTATCAGAG
>JAIECJ010000186.1 GCA_029068555.1 Lachnospiraceae bacterium | reverse complement strand
ACAAAATGCTAAAAGGCAAGCATTTTGGCGCATGATTCCCACTACTTTGGCGTAGGTGTGAACAGTAACTAAACTGTAACTTTTTTCATAAAAATTCCAACACACTAATGCATGAATCTTTTATTTATGATATACTTACTGTGTGAAAATTTAAAATGTAATTTTTCAGACTATATAAAAGAAGCCTTGGGAATTGCATAAAAACTAAAGGAGGAACAAACATGGCTTGGTATGATGAAGCTATCTTTTACCACATTTATCCGTTAGGACTTACAGGAGCACCTAAGGAAAACTCTTATGGAGAACCTGAGCACCGGCTAAACACGCTGCTGCCATGGATTGAGCATATTAAAAGCATTGGCTGCAATGCCATTTATATCGGTCCCTTATTTGAATCCGTAGGACATGGCTATGAGACAACGGATTACAAAAAGCTTGACAGCCGTCTGGGTGATAATGACGACCTCAAAAATTTTGTGAAGAAATGCCACGAAAATGATATTAAAGTTATCTTTGATGGTGTATTTAACCACACCGGACGTGATTTCTTTGCATTTAAGGACATTAAGGAAAAGCGGGAATCTTCCCCGTACAGGGACTGGTACTGCAATGTAAATTTTGGCGGAAACAACGAGTACAATGACGGTTTCAGCTATGACAACTGGGGCGGGTACAATCTCCTTGTAAAACTCAACCAGAGAAATCCTGCCGTAAAGGACTACATCTGTGATGTTGTGCGCTTCTGGGTAAGTGAATTTGATGTTGACGGCATCCGGCTTGATGCGGCGGATGTGCTTGACTTTGATTTCATGAAGGCACTGCGTGGTGTCGCAAACGAAGTAAAACCGGACTTCTGGCTGATGGGCGAAGTCATCCACGGCGACTACTCGCGCTGGGTCAATGAAGGTACATTGCACTCTGTGACAAACTACCAGCTGCATAAGGCTCTCTACTCCGGTCACAATGACCACAATTTCTTTGAGATTGCACATACAGTTAAACGCTTATATGAGATGGGCGGCAGCAGCCCCAACGGATTCAAACTTTACAATTTTGTGGACAACCATGACGTGGAGCGTATCTATACAAAGCTTAACAACAAGGCGCACTTCGCACCAGTACACATACTAATGTACACCCTTCCGGGCATTCCGTCTCTGTACTACGGCTCTGAATTTGGAATTGAGGGCAGAAAGGAAAAATTTTCTGATGCCTCTCTCAGACCCGCCCTGAATATTGATGACTTCAGGAATGCTTTGACAGACAATTCCTTTACTGCCCTGATTGCTGCTCTCGGACACACCAGACAGCAGTCCAAAGCATTGTCCTACGGTGACTACAGGGAGCTGAAGCTCACAAACCGCCAGTACGCTTTTTCACGTAATTTTGAGGGTGAATGTGTAGTTGTCACCGTCAACAATGATGACAGCGACTTCACAATGACTGTTCCCTGTGGAAACGCATCTGAGTATATTGGGGCACTTTCTGGTCAGAAGGTCAATGCAGCTAATGGCAGTATCTGTGTGAATGTCCGGGCAAATTCAGGCGATATCTGGATTCCGCTCACCGGAAATGATTCTGCAAAAGCAGCCGCATCAACCCCAGTAGAACTTCATGTGGATGATGCCGCGAAAAATACAGCTGCTCCTGCACCAGAACCTATTCAGACGGCTTCCGAACCCGTTTCCCAGAATGATTCCGAGAAAGCAGAGACTCCTGAATCTGTAGCAGCACCAAAAACACCTGAAGCAGTTTCTGCAATGCAAACGCCCGTTGTTGGTTCGGCGTACTCAGAAGCTTTTGAAAAAGGGAAAATAGCTGGTCTTCAGGAAGCAATCATTGCCATTATGGAGAAAAATGGCAATGTTACCGACCAGATGCGCAAAGATGTCACAGACAATGTGTACCATGACTCGCTGATTAACTGGATAAAGAGTTTTCGGTAAATAAATTTACAATTGTGGAGGAGGTAGATAATTATTTTATCTATCTCCTCCACACCACCGTATATACCGTATTTTATTTCGCGGGTATGTGCCATGCTTATTTTCTTTCGATTTACTTTCAGAAAAGGTTTTCTCATTATCCTTTTTTCTTCAGCCATGCATCCCGTTTCGTTATATAGAGTGCCTTGAAAATGTCAATATCCTCAAGTGTCGTAATCTTGATATTCTTGTTAGAACCACATGAAAAATGCAGTTCCTCCCCAAGCTCCATCATCAGGGTATCCCCAGACACCGCTTTCCGGATAAACTGGGCGGCTGCCTTGGAATCCTCCCCGGACATCGTCGGTCCATATACCCGCGGGAATCTTCCTATGACAAAGTCCTGTCCTTTCTGCGCCGAAAAGGCGTTGCAGAGCGCCTCCCCCAGCCGCTTGCTTTCCGGATATCCCGCGCGTGCCGTATTGCAGTCAATATAGCCGAGATATTTTTCATCAAACTTATCCACATCATTTCTGTTTTCACCATAGATTTCCACAGACGAAAAAAAGAAAAAACGCCTGCCCTGGTGGCTGGAAGCGTACTCCAGCAGATGATAAGTTCCCTGTACATTTGCCGTTATTGTGCCTATGGGATCCATGGAATATGCCCTTGGGTGTGTATGGCTTGCCGCATGGAGGATATAATCCATTTGTCCAAGCTCCGGCAGCGGTTCGGTAATGTCATGGGGAAACCATGTAAAATCCGGGTTGTCCCAGTATGTATGAAACCGCCCTTTTGCTTTCTCCTCATTACGGCTGACCGCATAAATATGTATGCGCTGCCCATATTCCCTGTTCCGTCTCATAAGTATGTCAATGATGACAGATGCAATCATGCCCGTGGCACCCGTTATCAGAAACGTCTTATTGTCCAGTTTTTCCCATGGGATATTCATTTCCAATACATGTGTAATATCTGTCTGGTACATTTCATTTTGCAGTATATTCATATCCAGTCCCCTAACACTTCCTCTATCCAATTTAATATATTCTTCGGGATTGCACCGCTCCTGTACTATCCTGCGGCATCTGTCCCGAATTTTTTTAGCAGCTCCCTATCGTCCGCAAGCGCTGCAATACAATCTGCAATCGCCTTAATATCTCCTACATTACAGATATATCCATTTTTTCCGTGTTCAATAAATTCTCCTGCCCCGCTCACATCCGTAACCACAGGAACACAGCCATATCCCATTGCCTCCAGCATGGAAAGGCTCGTCCCCTCGTACTCCGAAACATTGACAAAGACATCCTGCCCTTTCCAGAAAGCGTCCATCTGGCTTTTCGGAAGCCTCCCCATAAGCTGCACCCTGTCCTGCAGCTTTTTTCCGGATATAAACTGCCCAATCAGTCCAGAACATTCCCCTTCGCCTGCAATCTGGAAAACATAGTCCGTCCCTTTTTTCTCCAAAAAATCGACCAGATCCACAAGCAGGTCTGCACGCTTTGCCTGTTTCACAAGCCTAGCTGCATATCCAATCCGCAGTGCACCGGATGTATTTATCCTCCGTTTCCATGACGTATCTGTCCCCACCGGCTGCTCCCTTGTATAATACGAACCAAGGTCAAAATCATACAGCACCTGCATGTGGTTTTGTATCTGGCTGCTTACACAGAATATTTTATCCATATACTTTCCCATCATCATATATGCATCAAAGAGACTCCTGCTGTCACTGTGATTACCGACACGACATTTACAAGGTCAGGATATTTGCGCTTTACAATGGCTGCTGCCATAAACGCGCAGCCTGCAAAATTGTTAATGAAAATAAATGGCATCCTGCCCTCCATATACCTGACCATCTGCATGATTGTATTTTCTTCTGATATGCGCCTCACCATACTCTCATATTTTTCCTCCAATACAGACTGCCCTGTACAGTCCAACAGGGCGACATTATACCCCGCATCCCTAAGTCCCTCTGCCAGATTTGCCGCCCATAGCTCCGTCCCGCCCCATCCGATGCCCTCATACATGTCAACCAATATTGTTTTACCACCATTAGCGGCGGCATGACTACAGGCACTTCCGGACATCCGCTTTTCGCATAAGCCATACAGCACATCCAGACCTACAATGTTGCCATCCATTCCCATACCCGCAAGCTGCTCCATGATGGCTTTCTCATGAGTGCTTGATATAATAATGCTGCACTTGGGAACTTTTTTCAGTTCATCCGGCGCAACGACTTTCTTCCCATAAAGAAACGTCCCCCATTTCGAGGCATCGTTGTCTGTAAAATAATCAAAATTCATATCCAGATACTCGAGCAGTGCCTTATATTTTTTGGCATATACACCCGCACCAAAAATTGTGCTGCTGGATAATACTACTGTTTATCAAAAAACCTGACCATGAATTTGACCATAAAAGCATCGTAAATGTTCTAATTGTGTTCTCTTGGCATTCATGGTTGGATGCACATAGCGGTTTAATGTAATCCTGACATCAGAGTGTCCTAATATCTCGCTTAGACTTTTTACATCAATTCCATTTTCTATACAGTTTGTTGCAAATGTATGGCGTAATATGTGGAAATTCCTGTCGGCAACTTTAGCTTCCTTTAATATTCGCTTAAATTGATACTGCATTGTTCTTGGCTCTAATGCTTTGTTTCCTCCAAAAATATAGGTCTGATTATTTTTAATCTGTTCAAGTATATACAGGATATCGCAGGATATTGGGATAACCCGCTTAGAACAATCACTTTTAGGGCAGGTTTCCAAAAGATTTGTCTTGTTTTTTTCGTTCATTACGGCAATTCTCTGCACTGTATGGTTTATTGTCACTGTTTTATTCTCAAAATCAATGTCAGTCCACTTTAAAGCACAGATCTCCCCAAGGCGCAATCCCAGATATAGCGAAAAAGAAATTGCTGCTTTATATTTATCCATATTTGTAAAAAGACAATCAAAAAGCTTCTCCTGTTCTGCAAGGGAAAGCGTTTCAACAGACTTCCTGTCTGTTCTTGCAGTCATTCTTGTCAGCAAGGGTACATTTACATAATAATTACTGTTCGCATACCGGAGTATTTGGTTTGTAATAAAATAAATACTCCTTAAAAGAGTCTCGGATAAGTGTTCTGGAATTTCTGTCCGCAGCTTTAATTCTGTAATTTCTGCCAGAGAACAGTCCCCCAGAATACTTGCCAGGTGCGTTTCGTAAATCGTAAGATATTTCACATAAGTTGAATACTTGTTTTTTTTCCTGATATCTCCAAGCCATTCAAAAGCTGTCTGTGAAAATAAAGCATTTTTATCTGTCTTATTCTGTCCGATGCCTGATACTACAGTATGAATATTCTGTTTTTCCAGTAACAGTTTCGTCTTGACTTCATCATATGTATGCCCATATACTGAGCGATATACATATTTTCCTTTTTCTTCATTATACACCTTGTAACGACCTTCCCATCTGCCGTCACTTTGTCGACGCCTTATGTTTTCTCCATGTCTGCCCATGTTCTCCTCCTACGTAAATATGTATTATCAAGACCTAATGATTTTGACCACAAATATGACCACAAATCATGAAATCACGTGATATATTTATTGTAATATATAGTGAGTCCTTGTAAAAATGAGAGCGTTATTATTCAAGTCACTGTTCGGGCAGAAACTAACATTAACTGTTAAGTCCGTAAAAAAGTACTGACAGAAAATGATGATTGATGTAGACTATTTACAGTAAGATTATCTTTTTTCGCAGATTAGACACTTCTGCGAATTTTTTAACAATTATAATTGAATAATAAAGGACAATGACTCATATAATCATTGTCCTTTATCATCCATGCTCTGCATCTGGCATTCTTTTAAACCAATCACACCAGCCCCATAAGCTTTCCTATCCAGTACACAACCCCAAGACACCAGCTAGTAAAAATACCATACAATATTACTGGTCCGGCAATCGTGAAAATTTTGCACCCGATTCCAAATACCTGCCCTTCCGTCTTGTACTCGATTGCCGATGCCACAACCGAATTGGCAAATCCGGTAATCGGTACCAAGGCGCCTGCGCCGCCCCATTTTACCAGCTTCCCATATAAGTTAAAACCGGTAAACAGGGCACTTAGAAGAATCAGTATCATGGAACACCATCCTGCTGCTGTTTCTTTTTCTATCCCAAAGCGGTTCATCGCAGTATTGACAATAAACTGCCCGACACAACATATAATCCCGCCCATGATAAAAGCTTTCCCCATCTGTAACGGCAAATTTGTCTTGGGTGAATTTTGTCTCACATACTCCTGATAATCTTCCTTTTTCTGTTCCGACGCCATTATTATGTCCTCCTTAAATACCCTCAAAAAATCCATTGATAAAGTAAACAAATGATCCTGCTATCTTTCCAAGTGCCACCGCAAGTACCGCGATGCTTACGCCCATCTTTAGTTTGACACGCCTTGCAAAAATCGGAATCCCATCAAGCACTTCCGCAAGCGCTATGGACAGGCAGCCCACAAAAATTCCTGCGAAAAATCCTATCATTATCAAAAGCACTGTCAAAAAGAATTTTAAAAATGACACTTGTGTCAATAATTCTCCTAGCGAGCCCTCTATCGGAAATACACTGAATATATCCGCCATCAGTGCCCCGAATATCAGACATTCCTCATAAAAAAGTTCACATCTTGCCGTATCAGTCCTGCCCGCAAAACGCGGCACCAGTCCCACAACAAATAATACCGTGAATACGCCTGCAGAGACCATAAGCCCTGAACTGATACCCATTATCCACAATAATATCATCCGCCACACCATTTACTCCACATCCTCTTCAAGTTTCTGCCGGTCCGCCATCTCCACAAGCGCCTGATTGACGTCGCGCTCATAATTTCTCATCTCCACCTCCAGCGGCGTCGGATCCGAAGTAAGCCTTTTTCCGCCAATGTGGTTATAAAAAACAATAATGCCTGCCGCAAGACCAATGGAATAAGAGATTTCAATTGCAGTGTACCCATCCGACTCCACGCCCATCACCAGCTCATATATTCTGCTCAGCACATCCCCAAGTCCCACATCATTGTGAAATGCCATAATCGTAAATGCCGAACCAAAAAAACAGATGAGCGCAACAAAAGCAATTTTTATATATGCCCACGCACCGTATTTCTGACTCGGTTTATCATGCTGCAAAGACGCTTTTTCTATAATAATATCCGTCTCACCGACACTCTCCACTGTGATTCCCGGACAAAGCTTTGTGAGCTGTTCAATAATTTTTAAAATGCTTATCACCACTCTGGGCTGTCCGTCCTGCCGGAAACGGTGTATTTTCATTGCTCCCGCTTTTGCCCTGACTGTCTCGTCCTCACAGTAAATCCCTGCCACATCCGACAGTTCCACATCTGCCTTGTCAAGCGCCACATTCTGTTTTGCCATAAGATACAATACTACATTTGCCACAAAAATAACCATGCCTTTCCGAAGCCAGACCCGCACAGACCGCTTCTTTCATACATGGTTATTCTTTACAACTCTTTATTTTGTTATACCAGCAACATTGAATTTTTCTGAATGAAACGTTATAATTTCTTTATTCGTTCTATTTAAATTTGAAAAAAAGATTATTTGAGGAGATTTCATCCAATGTTTCAGGAAAAAACACCGCTTTTGGACGCAATAAGCACATTTATCGCCACAGACCCAGCATATTTTAGAATCCCCGGACACCGGCTTGACAAAGGAATCAGTTCACGATGGACTGAGAAAGTGGGAACCGATATCTTTTCGTATGATGTGACAGAAACCCCGCTTACCGATGACCTCCATAGTCCCGATGGGGCAATTGCCGAGGCGCAGGAGCTGCTCAGACAACTCTATGGCGCAGACAAAAGTTATTTCCTCATAAATGGAAGTACCTGCGGAAATGAGGCTATGATACTTGGCGCCGCGCTGGACGGAGAGAAAATCATGATTGCGAGAAATGCACATAAGTCAGCCATGATGGGCCTGATTTTGTCTGGTGCATCCCCAGTGTATGTGATGCCTGAGTTGATTCCAGAATGGTCGATACAAGGTGAAATTACCGCCTGCGAAGTCCAGAAATGCTTTGCAAAAAATCCTGACTGCAAAGCGCTGTTTCTGGTAAGTCCCAGTTACTATGGTATCTGTTCGGATTTAAAAGAAATTGCAGATGTCTGCCATCGTCATGGAGCTCTTTTGCTTGTTGACGAGGCACATGGCGGACATCTGTATTTTCACAGTCAGCTTCCACAGGGAGCACTTGCATGCGGCGCGGACGTCTGTGTACAGAGTATGCACAAGGTTGCCGGAGCCCTGACGCAGAGTTCTGTCCTTCACATAAAAAGTCATGGTATCCGTGAAGACGCACTTGAAAGAATAGTGGAGAATCTTCACCTGGTACAGAGCACCAGCCCGAACTATCTTCTGATGACCTCGCTTGACTGTGCGCGGTATGAATTGGCACTAAATGGGGAAAAAATGATGAAAAAGGCACTTTCCCTTGCCGAATCTGCAAGACGGAAGATACAAGGCATATATGGGTTTCGCTGCATGAATGATATTTGCAAAAAAATGACATCTATGTCGGAAATATATCATCTTGATATGACAAGACTTGTGATATCTGCAAGTGAACTTGGATTGTCCGGTTTTTTACTTGACAAGATTTTATTTCAGAATTATGGTGTAAATATGGAATTATCCGATTACGAAAATGTACTCGCAGTTGTGACATACGCAAATGAAGAAGAAGACATGGACAGACTGATAAAAGCCTGCGAAGATATCAGCAAAACCTGCCGTGAGGACTCTTATAAAAGGAGCCCTCCTGCCAAAGTGCATATTCCTGCTTTTCCAAAGCTCCCTCCTCAGATACTGACACCCCGAAAGGCTTATTTTTCAAGAAAGAAAGAAGTCCCCTGGCAGGATGGCGCCGGTAAGATTTCCGGACAGATGATTGCTCCCTATCCTCCCGGAATTCCTGTCATTTATCCCGGAGAACAGATAAGTCCTGAAGTATGGGCATACATAGAACGCTTCCGCAAGGACGGCAGGCATATGCATGGAACAGATCGCAATGGAACACTTAACACTATAAAAATAATCGAATAATTTATATACAGGAGGCTGAAATTAATGTCATACATATACGAAACACACCTGCACACTACTGCTGCCAGCGCATGTGCCACAAGTGCAGGTTCCGAATACATATCCTTTTATAAAGAGCTTGGATTTGACGGCATTATCGTAACAGATCACTTTTTCAACGGCAACTGCTGCGTACCCAAAAATCTTCCGTGGGCGGAGCGTGTTGATATCTTTTGCAGCGGCTACGAAGATGCAAAAGCCGAAGGTGACCGCCAGGGACTAAAAGTATTCTTTGCGTGGGAGAGCCGTTTTCACGGCGATGAATTTCTAGTCTACGGGCTGGACAAGGCGTGGCTCAAAGCGCATCCTGACATGATGGAGTGGGATCATATCACACATTACAATAAAATAGCAGCGGATGGGGGACTTGTCGTCCAGGCACATCCTTTCCGGGAGAGAGGATATCTCTCGGAAGTGTACGTGCACCCCCACCAATGTGATGCTTTTGAGGTGGCAAATTCCGGAAATCCGCACGAACAGAACCGCATGGCATACCGTTATGCCATGGAACACAATATTACCATGACCGCCGGCTCCGACATCCACCATGTGGGCAGAACCGATAACGGCTTTGTCTATGGTATGGAATTTGATGAGCCGCTGAATTCCATTACAGATTATGTGGCACGTATCAAAAACAGAAGCGGCTTTTCTCTCCATGTGCCGCCCGAGCACATTGCATGGAAAGAAAATACCGCCAATCACCTGCCTGTATTTATTTTTGACCAGAAAAATCAGCCGATCGCCACTGACAATATTGATCAAATTTTCTCAACTTATTAAATAACTAACCGCTTTTCCGATTGAAAATTCCCCATGTGCTTCTGGAGAACAAGATTAAAACAGGAAAAATCTCAAGTCGTCCGGCAAGCATATCTACAATCAATACCAGTTTGGAGAGCCAGCTGAAATCCCCATAATTACATGTGGGACCAACTGCCTCCAGACCTGGTCCTATATTGTTAAAGCAGGACAATACCGCCGTGAAATTCGTGGTAATTGAAAGACGGTCAACAGATACCAGTATAAAACTGAAAAATAGTATCAGCACATAGGCAGCAAGATACGCGTTCGCATTTTCCAATACTTTCTCGTCAATCATATGGTTATTAATTCTGACTACCTGCACTTTCTGCGGTGAAATAGCGCGGCGCAGGTTTCTGCGCAGCCCCCTGACCACAATCAGAATTCTGGCGCATTTGAAGCCACCGCCAGTACTTCCCGCACACGCCCCAATCACCATAAGTCCCAGAATAATCGCCTTGGAAAAATCTGGCCACAGGTCAAAATCAGTCGTAGCAAATCCCGTTGTCGTCACAATACTTGCCACCTGAAATGCAGCATGGCGCACCGTCTCCTCAAGTGTGCCGTAAAATCCTCTTATATTCATGGTAATCAGTACGATACTTCCAATTACAACGCCAATATAAAGTCTTAACTCCTCATCCTTCAGAACACTGTAAAACTGGCGCAGCAGCAGCAGATAATAGCAGCTGAAATTCACGCCGAACAACAGCATAAAAACCGTACATACATTCTGAATATATGGACTGTATCCCGCTATACTGTCATTTTTAATACCAAAACCACCCGTTCCGGCAGTGCCAAACGCCGTACATACCGAGTCAAACAAAGGCATACCGCCAAGAAGAAGAAACACAATATTGACTATCGTGAGCGCAATATAAATTAAATATAAAATCTCTGCTGTCTTCTTCATCTTCGGCACAAGCTTTCCCACTTGCGGTCCAGGGCTCTCTGCCCTTAAAAGATGCACCGTAAACCCTTTGCTGCGCTCCCCGAAAACTCCTACTGCCAGCACAAAGACAAGCACGCCCATACCACCAAGCCAATGTGTAAAGCTCCTCCAGTAGAGAACACTCATGGAAAGTTCCTCGACCTCTGGCAAAATAGAGGCACCTGTCGTTGTAAAACCTGATACTGTCTCAAATAATGCATCCAGATAGGAAGGAATCTCCCTTGATATGTAAAACGGCAGGCATCCGAGCAGACTCATTACAATCCAGCTCACACCTACACACACAAGCCCTTCCCTCGCTTTAAAGCTCCTTTTACTGCCCCTGCACAAAACAAGCAGAAGAAGCGCCACAGCCAGTATAATGCAAAGACTTGCAGAAAATCCAACACATGCCATATCCTCATTATGAAACAGACTGATAATCAACGGTACTATCATGAAAACTGCCTCAACCAGCAGAATGTGCCCTATAAATCTGCCCATCATTTTATAATTCATAATCTTTCCCCTGTCATCTCACATCATTATTCGAAAATGTCATTTAGCTGGTAGATTACCCTGCCAGCACCCGTAACAACAATCACAGTATCACCATATTCAAAGCAGGAATCACCGCTTGGAATGTCAAGTTTCATGCCATGCATAATACATACAATCAGAACATTTTTCTTTAATTTCAGCTTTTTCAGCGGCTCACCACAGTGAAACGTATTCTTATCTACCACAAACTCTACCGCTTCCGCCTGACCATCTGCTATTGTATGTATTGTAAGCGCCGCTCCTGTCTGGTTCTCCATCGCACGCACATATCTTACAATATGGTTACAGCAAAGCTCCTTTGGACTAATGATACTCCCAATCGGAAGGGAATCCAGTATCGTGTTGTTTTCAAGTCTTCCGAGCTTTGTTATAATCTGCGGAACTTTACAACTGCTTCCATACAATGAAATGATAATATTCATCTCATCCACTCCTGTAAGCGTCACTAGGGCATCACAGTCAGAGATGCCCTCATTGTCAAGCAAAAATTCCCTGCTCGCATCACCATGTATGACAGATGCCTGCGGCAGCACATTAGCCAGCTGAATGCACCTGTCATAATCCTGTTCCACAATCTGTACGCCAATTCCGTTTTTTATCAGTGACTGTGCCAGATAATAGCTCACACGTCCCCCGCCGCAGAGGATGACTCGTTTTACCTTGTGTGTGATAATCCCCAGATTTTTGAGCAGTATTGTAAGTACATTTGCCGGTGCAGTAACAAAAATCCTGTCCCCTTCCATCAGTACAAAATTACCTCCAGGCGCAACCGCCCTTCCGTTTCTGATTACTGTACAGACAAGAATTTTACACTTTACAATACTGTACAGGTCATTGAGAGCGATATTGCACAGCTTATGCCCTGCCTCCACGCGCAGCTCCACAATTTCTACCCTTCCCTTGGCGAATGTATCCCTCTTTAAAAATCCTGGATATTTCAAAAGCCTTTCTATCTCTACAGCCGCCTGCCGCTCAGGATTGATCATCATGGAAAGTGCAAACAGATTCTGCATTTTATAAATCTGTTCTGTATATTCCGGGTTGCGGATTCTGGCAATCGTATGAATATCCGGATTCATTCCATGCGCCGTCATGCAGCAGAGCAGATTCACCTCGTCCGCATTCGTTACTGCTATGAGCAGATCCGCCTCCCGGATTCCTGCCTGCTCCAATATCTCCATTGACGCACAGTTTCCCTGCACAGCCATTATATCATATCTCTCCTCGGTAGATTCCAGTACTTTCATGTTCGCATCAATCAGGGTCAGGTCATACCCCTCTGCCGAAAGCTGCCTTGTAAGTATAGCCCCTACTTTACCCTCACCTGCAATAATTATTTTCACGTTACATGCCCCTCCTCTTAGTCTGCACTGCGTTGCCCACACCGCGCAGTGCTATCACGTACAATTATACCACTTATCTATAAAAAGGCAATAAAATAGCGTCGCTCTGCAGCGACGCATTATGAGAATGCTCCGCATTCTCCCTGAATAGTTTACGCTGTTGCAATTTTCTATAAACGAAAAATAGCGTGTGGCAGAACACACGCCATTTTTATTATTAATCTATTTGCCTTTATTCCTCTTTGGAATCCTCTGCCAGCTCCGGATGAAGCTTTTCTTTGATCGCTTTCACTAGTTCCTCAATAGAATCCGCCTCAATCTTCTCTGTCTCTTTTTTCTTCTGTGTTACTTTCTCAAGCTGCTCTTTCTCGGCTTTCTTTTTCTCAGCACGCTTCTCCTCAATTCGCTTCTGCTGTTTCTCCTCTGTCTTGCTGTTCTCTGTCATATCCTTCAGAAGCTTAACGGCATATGACACCTTTCCGTCCTTATCAAGCGTGATACTAAATCCTTCTACTTTCTCTGCATCCTCACCGAGTTCTTCCTTCAACGTGTCAAACTTATCACCCGCACCACTCAAAATCGCCTCATACTCTTCCCTTGCTGCCGGGTCTGATGCCATCTTCTCAAGCAGCTCCGGATTAATCAGAACACTGTAATCCTTTGTGGCCAGGCTTGCATAGTAGTCCTGCTCTTCATCCGTGGACCACTCTGCAACAGCGATATCCATATTTCCATACTTCTCCCGCAGCTCTGCCAGCAGATTCTTTGCTGAATCACTAAGCTCGATGCCTTCCTGTATACCGTCTGAGTCAAGAGCCTTATATCCCGACTCTGTGCTCTTAGGCTTGCTGTAACCAGCCTGTACATTGCGTGTCTGTCCGCTGTACTCATATGTATCCTTGTCAACATTGGTCTGCCTTTTATCAGCATTTTTTGCATCGGCGGCCTTTCTCGCTGCCTTTCTATTTACTCCGGAAAAGCCTGTAATATTTGCCTCGTCCTTGTTTGTTTGATTTGAAAAAAGTCCTGTATTGTTCAAAAGTGAACTATAATTGATTCCATTCATTTTTCATACCAGCCTTTCTATATGATAAACATATTAAAATTGATAGGGGATCCTTTCCCTACAGTTTACTTCTATATATGATATCGGCTCCTTTTTATGAAACTTTATAGAGCAGCTGAATAAATTTTCCATTCTCACGCCATCGCTTCCCGCCTAAGCCGCAGCAGTACCTTTTTCTCCATACGGCTGACCTGTACCTGGCTCATTCCCAAGTCTCCAGCCACCTGTGTCTGGGTTTTGTTCTCAAAATATCTAAGCCGGATAAGAATTTTCTCTCTCTCATCAAGGCCATTCAACATTTCCTCCAGCATCAGCCTGTTGACAATTTCTTCACTCTCTCCCTCCGTGCCAAGCATATCCAATAAAAGCACCTCGCTGCCGTCCGACTCATACATTGTCTTATAAATTGACTCCACTTCCCTGCCTGCCTCAATCGCCGTAACAATATCCTCCGCTGCAATCCCAGACGACTCAGACAGTTCCGATATGGTCGGTTCCCTCCCCATATTTTTCCAGAAATCTTCCCGAATGCCTTTCAGCCTCTTTGCGTTTTCCTTGACGCTCCTGCTTATCTTAATCATCCCATCGTCTCTTAAAAATCTGCGGATCTCGCCCATTATCAGCGGAACTGCATACGTCGAAAAACACACACCATAATCGACGTCAAATTTTTCAATTGCTTTTACCAGTCCCATGGCGCCTATCTGAAACAAGTCTTCTGCCTCCGCGCTCCCCCTGTTAACAAAGCGTTTCACCACATGGTGCACAAGACCTGTATTATTCTGAAAAAGCTGTTCCTTTGCCTCCTTTTCTCCCCTCTGTGCCCTTATAAAGAGTTCCCTTTCCTCCATAGGTTATACCCTGCCGCTTCTGTTCCATACTGCTGCCTGCAAAATCGGCTGGGACGAAATCTCCCCGGTTATAAAGCTTTTCCACATATGTACACACGTTCCCTCATTTGGACTGCTCTCCACCTCCAGCCTGTCCATAAATGCCTCCATAAAAGCAAATCCCATACCAGAACGTTCCTTCTCTGCTCCTGTGGTGAATAGTGGCTGCATTGCTTGTTCAATGTCCTCTATGCCTACCCCTTTGTCAATAATATCCACCGCCAGTTCCCCGTCTCCTGAAAGCTTCGCGGTCATCACAACACGTCCGCCCTTTTCCCCATAGCCATGTATAATGGCATTCGTCACGGCCTCCGACACTGCCATTTTCACATCCTCCACCTGATCGACTGTAGGGTCAATTCTGGACAAGAACGCAGCAATGATCACTCTGGCAAGCCCCTCGTTCTCCGATATGGCGTCGAACTCCACACATATCTGATTTTCCATATTTTCTGTTACTTCCCTTTTTGCGCACTCTTTTTCCATAATCAATCTCTGTTCCCTTCTATAATACTTTACACTTTTTTATGCAAGAATTTCTATGATAGATGACATTCCTGACGCTTTCAAAAGCCTTCCTATACGTTCATTCGTATTTATGGCATAGACTTTTCCCCCAAAGCATGAAATCTTTCTATAGCGCCCTATGATAATACCCAGCCCGGAACTGTCCATAAATGTCGTATCTTCAAAGTCAAACACGATATTTTTTACCTTATCATCCAGTATCAGCCTGTCCGCACACTCCCGGATGCTGGCTGCACCATGGTGGTCTACCTCCCCCGGCATTTTTATGCACAGATAATTGTCGATTATTGCAAATTCTTCCATATTCCGCTCCATAGCTCCTCCTCCTCAATCCCTATCCTACAAAAACATAAAAGAGAACCTACCTTTTCTGGTATGTTCTCTTTCGTATTTTTGCACTTTATCAGGGTTATTCCCCCTTTATCTGTCTGATATAATTCTGTGATTTTCTCGCTTTCTCCGTATCCGGAAAAAGCGCTGCCACCTGCTCATAGATCTCGGTTGCTTTACTCGTATCTCCCTTTTTATTGTAGGAGTTTCCGAGATTGTACAGTGCCTCACCGTTAGACGGATCATACCGGAATGCTCTCTCAAGATTTTCTATGGCAGTGTCGTAATCCTCTGTCCGAAATGCCTCATAACCTATGTTATAACTGTTTTTTGCCACAACCGCACTGATATCGTCCTTAAGTACCTGGTACAGATTTTTAAAGCTGTCTGTCGCTTCATTCTGAAGATACGCTTCATCAATCCGTTCAAGTGCATCCGCGATTGCCATCTCATCGCCTGTTCCATTCATATGCATCAGAACTGCCTCTATCAAATCCGTATTTGCCTGAATCAGAACCTTATTCCCCTGCGCCGCACTCAGGCTGTTCGACAGAGAATCTTTTTCCTGAATCAGTTCATTAATCTGCGTTGTCAATTCTTCAGCCTCGACAGTCTTTGCGTCAAGCTGTTCACTGACCTCCCTGTATCTCTCATTCACCGCAGTCTGAACCTGCTGTATTCTTGACGGAAGCACCAGAAACCAAGCAATTCCCACACCAATCGCCACACCAATGACAATGTTAATCAATGTCTGCAGTCCAACCATTTCCTTTTTTCCAACTGGCTGAATCACGGTATCATTGCCGCTCTGGTATACAATAGCTTCCTTCCTCCTCCTGATACGCTCCTCGTCCGTCGGTGTCATTTCCTCCACCTCTTTCAGATACCGGAGTGTCATTGTGTTGTTTGCATCTATACTGAGAGCCCTGTCGAGCTCCTTTTTAGCCCTCTCCCAGTCCTGACTGTTGATATACAAAAGCGCCAGAAGCTGCCTTGCCTGCACAAACCTAGAATTCATCGAGACAACTTTTTTCAGCTGTATCACTGCCAAATCAAGGCTGTCCTGCTGACAGTATGTAAGTGCCATATTATATTTTTTGATTGTCTGGTTGTACGCTTCAAGTCTCCCAGGATTATTTTGTATCATATCAATATAGTCATCCGCAATATTTTTCTCGTTCTGGATATTCTTGCTCATCACCCATTCACTCAGGGCTGCAACAACCTCACCCCGCTCAAAATAGATCAGTCCTAGCAGATTTCTTGCATCAATATGGTTTTTATCCAGTTTAATGCACTGTCTCAGGCTTACAACCGCACCTGACAAATCTCTTACCTTTGCCTTGTCAAGCGCTTCATTATAAAAACGGTTGGCAGTGTACATGATCTTCTTATACAATCCCACATCTGCTCCACAACCAGTACAAAAATTTTTCTCCGACAAGCGGCATCCACAATTAAAGCAAAACATAATAAGCTCCCCTACTCTGCGGCGCTTCAGCTTTCCGCCAAACCGTTCCCATACTCTTCCTTTGCTTCCTTAACCAGCTTAACCAGCACATCCGCAAGATCCGTCACATCCTGGTTATATATCGCATCCTCAACATCCTCGACTTCCAGACTAGGGTGAAACTTTTTCAATTCCTCTTCAAAATCTATCATAACAATCTCCATTCAACCCAAAAATTTTCTCACAAAGCCAGCCAGATACAGTGAACCGACAATATAAACCATCCCTGTCTTTCCCCTCACTGACATGCTATATTTTACCGCATCCTCTATGTTTTCGCAGACATGTATATCCTGTACGGATTTGTCTGCATATCGTCCAAATATGCGCTCAAGCTCCTTCAGATCGGCTCCCCTCTCACCTGGAATGTGTGTCACCACAAAATCCGTAATCATCTGAAGTCCGCAAAGCATCTCTATCATTTTATCATACTGCTTATCTTTTACAACAGAAAAGATAAGCACATTTCTGTCACTGCCGCTCACCTCGGTAAGATCTGGCGCCTCTTTTAAGGACTGCACAAACGCAGCAATCCCATCCTCGTTGTGCGCACCGTCTATACAAACTCTGGAGACAATTTCCTCCATGCGCCCTGCCCAGAACATCCCGCTGATTCCTGCCTGAATAGATTTTACAGTAATTTTCTCAAATCCACACTCCCTTTTCAGCACTTCGCAGGCACGAATCGCAACAGCCGCATTCTCCACTTGGTAAACCGCTGTGGTTCTCACCATTATTCTACCATAATCATAATACAGACTAGAAACGGAAAAATCAATGAATTTTTTCTGAATTTCATTTATTTTATAGTCATTTTTCGACACCAGACAGCATTTACAGCCATATGCCGCCGCTTTCTCCCCTATTATCCTAGAAACCTGTTTTTTTCTATCCACAAATACGACAGGAACTCCATGTTTTATGATACCCGCTTTTTCGGACGCAATCTGCTCAATGGTACCACCCAGATATTCCATATGATCAAATCCAATTTCCGTAATCACAGTAAGAATCGGATTGCTTATTACATTAGTTGTATCTAACCGCCCGCCAAGACCTGTCTCAAGTATCGTAATGTCAACTCCTGCTCTTGCAAATACATACACTCCCATAAAGAACAGACGCTCAAAATAAGTCGGGCAGTAGTCAGGCTTTATCCTGCGGTATGCTTCCACCATGCCAGCCAGCCAGTTAAACGCACACACAAACGCCTCCTCAGATATTATGCTGCCATCAACCCAAAAACGCTCCCTTGTTGTCACAAGGTGTGGGGAAATAAACATTCCCGTCCTGTAACCGCTCTCTCTGCATATGCCTTGCAAAAAAGCACACACGGAGCCCTTTCCGTTTGTCCCTGCTATATGTATCAGCTTCCCAAGCTTTTCCTCTGCATATTTGCCATCCTCACAGCCTTGTATATATGCGTAAAATCCCCTTGTTTCCTCCAGGGGATTCTTTTTCGTAAATTTGGGCACCTCAGATAAAAAAGCTTCTGCATCCGCATAGCTTTGCACTGTTATCTCCTCCATACCAACTCTGCTCCTCTTGAAAAAAGGGTTCGCGCCAGCCGCAAACCCTTTTTATATTACAACTATTCTTATATTACCACCACTGTTCCGACAATCACACCATTTTGTGCAGAATACTCCATAAAGCTTGTGTCACGGTTCACCACCATCTTATTGTCATCAATACTAATTACGGTGCCCTTGTAAATATTGCCGCTAATCCTGATTTTGGCCTCTCTGGACTTCAGTATCGTATTCTCAAGCTCGTCAGCCTGCTTCTTAGCCCTTATGCATCTAATGTATATCTCATTCTTCTTCTTTTTCAGGTCATCGAGATGTGCCTGAAGCTGCTCGCTGAGCTCTCCTGTCTGCTGTCTGACACGCAGTATTTTTGCCATGCTTGCGGCCACTTCGTCAAGCTCCTCATTGAGCTTGCTGTACTCCTCGTTTACCTCAATGCGTTTCTCCATTATTTCAGGCATTACTCCCACATGGATTCCTGTCTTAAGCTCGGACATGTTACCCGCTGTCTGACAGTTCACACCCATCATTGCATGCACATACCCGCCGGCAATAAGACCTTTTTTTCCGGTAAGTGTAATCTGGTCACCTGCGTTCACCTTTGAGTTGAGAATTACATTGGACTGCACCGTTCCCGCCGCTTTCACATTCGCATACTCGATAAACTCAGTGAAAACATCGCCGCCAGCAACAATTTCGCCCTTTCCGGCTCCCTGCATGCCTCTTTTCAGACACACAGTGCCTCCTGCCGATATATTTGCCGACTCAACAACTCCCTCAACTGTAAGGCTCTTTCCAGCACGGACAGTCACACCGGCTTCCACATTTCCATGTATAATGACATCGCCGTTAAAATCCACAAGTGAATTATTGGCATAATCACAGCTTCCATGCACCTCGTACACTTCCACCACTGACAATTTGTTGTCACCGTCATACTCAATCTTACCTGACTTCGTCGCATAGTACTTATTGGGATCTTCCTCGTTACTGATTCCTTTCCCTGTAAGCGGTCTGAGTTCTTTATATGTATTCGATTTTTCAAAAGCACCTGTGACATCCCTGCCTGAAGTTCCCTGCACCGCGGGATGATAAATTGCAAGCAGCTGCCCTTCCTCCACATTCTGTATCAGGGACATGCTTCTGTAATCTACTGTTCCGTCTTTGCGGATCTCTGGCTTTGGTTTCTCCGTACTAAAGAAGAATTCAAACCTGCCGGCGCTTCCCGGATCACCCGGCTCGCTTGCTGCTACCTTTACCTCACGCTCATATATTTGCTTCTTACACATTGCTGCTATGTGTGACTCATTGATACCTGCTACCACACCATTTAGCTGAAGGTATCTAATGATTTCTGACTTATCATATCTTGTGCCCTCCTCTGGCGCACACAGATAAAGCCATGCTTCCGTTTTATCTTCTGTTATTCTGACATAGGACTTGACATTAATCATCTGCTCACCTCCGAGAAGGCAAAAACTGCCCCCTTATGTCTTTATTTTAACACTATTTACCTCAATTGCGCAAGTCGTTCTATGACTTGTTGCTTCATTTGCGTATATTTTGTTAATTTTTCCTTTTCCTCTTCTATCTTTGCCTCTGGCGCCTTTGACATAAACCGCTCATTATTCAGCATTCCGTTAACACGCGAAAGCTCACTGTCAAGACGTTTTTCCTCCTTTTCAAGACGTTCAATCTCTTGCTTTATGTCGACCAACTCTGCAAAAGGTATATAAATGTTCGCATTGGCAATAACTACCGAAACCGCGTCCTCTGATATACCACTTTTGTCGCCCTGTATTGTGACATTTGATGCAAATGCAAGTGAAGCAAAGAAAAGCTTCCCCTCATCAAATGTATTTCTGACGTCCTCATTATCCGAAACGACAACTACATGCGCTTTTCTGGAAGGCGCTACATTCATCTCCGTCCTCACATTCCGGATGCCGCGCACAGCCTCCTTAATGATCTCAATATCCCTCTCGTCTTTCACAAAGCTGCGTGACTCCATGTATTCAGGCCACTTTGATATCATAATGGATTCTTCCTCTGACTGAAGGGTACAAAAGATTTCCTCTGTGATAAATGGCATATAAGGATGAAGGAGTTTGAGTGCGTCAATCAACACCGTCTTTAATGTCCACAATGCTGCATTCTGTGACGCGGCGTTATCTGAATTATATAGCCTCGGCTTCACCATCTCAATATACCAGTCGCAGAACTCATCCCAGATAAAATCATAAATCTTCTGAACAGCAATGCCAAGCTCAAAGCTCTCCATATTGTCTGTGACCTCTTTGACAAGTCTGTTCAATTTGGAAATAATCCAGCGGTCTACGGGCTCGAGGGAATCCAATACCTCTGTAACCACTTTTCCCTCCATATTCATCATTATAAACCGCGACGCATTCCAGATTTTGTTTGCAAAATTTCTGTTTGCCTCAACGCGCTCATAGTAAAACCGCATGTCATTTCCCGGTGCATTACCTGTAATCAAAGTCATTCTGAGGGCATCTGCGCCATACTGCCCGATAACTTCAAGCGGATCGATGCCGTTTCCAAGAGACTTCGACATTTTTCTTCCTTGTGAATCACGCACCAGACCATGAAAAAGCACTGTCCGAAAAGGTTTCTCTTTCATATGTTCATAACCTGAAAATATCATACGGATAACCCAGAAGAAAATAATATCATACCCTGTCACCAGCACATCCGTAGGATAAAAGTAGTCCAAATCCTCTGTCCTATCAGGCCATCCAAGCGTAGAAAACGGCCAGAGTGCTGATGAAAACCACGTGTCAAGCGTGTCCGGATCCTGTGTCAAATGTTTGCAGCCACACTTCGGACAAACATCCGGCATCTGCTTTGCAACAACAATCTCTCCACATGCATCACAATAGTACGCCGGTATTCTATGTCCCCACCAAAGCTGCCTTGAAATACACCAGTCTTTGATATTGTCTGTCCAGTTATAGTAAGTCTTATCCATTCTTTCAGGAATCAACTGAATCTCACCGTTCTTTACTGCCTCCACAGCAGGCTTAATCAGCTCGTCCATCTTTACAAACCACTGTTGCTTTACAAGCGGTTCAATTGTAGTCTTACAGCGGTCATGCGTACCTACATTATGGCTGTAATCTTCAACTTTTACGAGAAGACCCATTTTATCAAGATCCTCCACAATCGCCTTTCTCGCTTCATAACGCTCCATTCCCGCATATCTGCCGCCATTTTCATTGATGGTCGCATCGTCGTTCATAATATTGATAACCGGCAGATCATGTCTCTTTCCAACCTCAAAGTCATTCGGGTCATGCGCTGGCGTAATCTTTACAACACCTGTACCAAATTCC
The DNA here is from genome assembly GCA_029068555.1 of Lachnospiraceae bacterium. GTDB lineage: Bacteria > Bacillota > Clostridia > Lachnospirales > Lachnospiraceae > COE1. The sequence goes on along the minus strand of JAIECJ010000186.1, from coordinate 4,921 downwards.
ATATCTACGTATGTGTCTTCCACAACGGGTATCTCCCGGTTCATCAGTGGAAGCATGAGTTTTCTTCCTTTCAGGTGTGTATACCGCTCATCATCCGGATGAATCGCTACCGCCGTATCACCAAGCATCGTCTCAGGTCTTGTCGTTGCAAATGTCAGATACTCCCCTGACTCCGAACCGTCATCATTCAATACAGGGTATTGAATATGCCAGAAATGTCCCGCCTGCTCCTCATACTCAACCTCGGCATCAGATATTGATGTATTGCAAACAGGACACCAGTTAATCATTCTTGCGCCCTTGTAAATATAACCTTTCTCGTGCATCTTGCAAAAGACTTCCGTGACAGCCTTGTTGCAGCCTTCGTCCATTGTAAACCGCTCCCTGTCCCAGTCACATGATGAACCAAGCTTTTTGAGCTGACTGACAATACGTCCGCCATACTCCCGTTTCCAGTCCCATGCGCGTTCCAGAAACTTTTCACGGCCAAGGTCATGCTTGTCAATGCCTTCCTCTTTCAGTTTCTCAATAATCTTAACCTCCGTCGCAATGCTGGCGTGGTCGGTTCCGGGCTGCCAGAGTGCATTGTAACCCTGCATCCTCTTAAAACGTATCAGAATATCCTGCATCGTATTGTCAAGCGCATGCCCCATATGGAGTTGTCCCGTAATGTTTGGAGGCGGAATCACAATCGTAAACGGTTTCCGGCTTCGGTCAACTTCCGCACGAAAATATTTTCTATCAATCCATTTTTGATATATTCTGTCCTCCAGACCATGTGGGTCATATGTTTTCGCCAGTTCTTTTCCCATAATTAAACTCCTTTCTAAATCGCCTTCTCTTTGCAAACAAGCAGCGGAAAAGTTTTTTCCCTGCTCACCGCGCGCCATGCGCCGCTTTTGCGGCATATTTGCTTTACATGGGGATGCGCATAAAAAAAGCCTTTTACTGTAATCTTCTACAGCAAAGGGCGAGTGAACGCGGTACCACCTTTGTTTGATGCCTCCTTGCAATGCCGGATTGCACCATCTCAACAGACTCCCACCAGAGTCCTGCCCTGTAACGTGGGCAAAACGTGAAGTCCTACTCTGCTTATGTCCAAAAATTTCAGACCTCCGGTTTCAAAGCTACCTTCTCTGTTTCTTCCTCAAAGAAATCTCACAGCCTGACAATGTATATCAGGATTTCTCTCTCTGGTAAGGGGCTAACAAATACTCCTCTTTGGCATTACCTTTTACAAAACATTTTCATATTTTATTATAGTATTAAATCAATGCCCAAATGTCAAGAAATTTTATTTATTTTTTATATATAATCTTTCCCGTGGGCATGATATACTATAAAATATGTGGTTAAAAATGGACCACTGCTTCAACAGAAAAAACAGGGAGGATTCCTACATGAAAAATATTTTTATCAAAAGGAAACTATTTGTAAACAAATTATCGGCAAAAATACTTCTATATATGTCTGCTGCACTGTTATTTGCCACTACACCTTCATCTGCCTTTGCAGCAGAGGAAGCAGCCCAGACAGAAAGTGCACCGACAGGCGCTCCTGCACCAGAAAGTCCCGCAACACCACCATCTAAACCAGATGCGACGCAGGGCAGTTCTTCAACTGAAGCAGCATCTTCTGAGGCATCCAAACCGGATAGTTCCAATACGGATTCATCCACAATCATAGAGACACCAGGGCAAGAGGCTTCCTCGTCACAGGCTCCCCCGGCGCAGACACCGTCTACACCAACTTCTCCTGTTGAGACTGTCACGCCACCTACATCCAGCCCACAGCCTACAACACCTGGAAACACTTCAAACACTGGTTTTGATGTCACTCCGATGCAGAGCACATTCTATGCAGCGACAAAGACTGGGCTAAATGTCCGTAGCGGCCCCTCCACCAGTCACAGTAAACTTGGTACACTAAAGTATGGTCAGGAAATTACTGTGACTGGAAAAACTGCTGACAACTGGTACCAGATCCAGTATTCTGGCGGAGCAGGCTATGTCCTTGCCGATTACGTGTCCGCTGTGCCGCTATCCAACACGGAAACGCCAATTGCTCAAAATCCAGTCACAGAGACACCCAATAACAGTGTTTCCGATATCGCTCCCCCCAGCAGCGAAGTCCCTGATATTGGAGTCAGTGATATCAATGATGACCCTGACGAAGATACTTCCACCGATCAGGAGGAGGACGGTTCTGGCGAAAGTGAACCTCTTGTTACCTCCAAACTGTTTGGAACGCCCGTTATCGTCGTGCTGGTACTTGCCATTGCCGCTGTTATTGCGCTGATTGGTTACTCTGTCTACAGTCTCTTTAAAAAGGATTCTATGGGCACTGACCAATATGACAGCTCCCTTGAAAATGACAATTATCCGAATGATGAATACTATGAGGATGAATACTATAACGACGAATATTACGAAAATGAGCCGTATCAGGACGATAACTACCCTGATGATGAATATTACGAGGATGAGCAATATCAAAATGATAATTACTCTGATGATGAATATTACGAGGATGAGGCGTATCAGAATGAATATTACGAAGATGCGTATTATGAGGAGGATGATACAGATAGATAGCGCTTATTTGCTTCCCCTACTTGCCGCAGGATCCGTGCACCATTTTAGCGGCATACTTCCTCTGCATGGGTCTGTACAATCGAGTAGGGGAAAAGCTTTTCACCTGGTTGCCCGTATGCATAAAAATACAGAGGAACCATAATCACTTCCTCTGTATTTTTATTCAGAACCCTATTTTATTGTTTGATTTTGTCCGCAGCATTTTTATCTCTCCATCAATATCTCCAAGCTCTTTTAATACCTCATCCGCTGTCTCAAGCTGTGCTGAATTGATGCAAAACACAATTCTCACTTTTCCCCCGCCAAATATTTTGGACAAAAGACTGGGCTTCTCCCATCTGAGAAAATAGGAAACCCTTGCTTTCATAAATGCTTTCTCCAGTATTGTCTTAACCTCCATCTCCGTGACAGAACAGAAGTCCATCTCATTATTTACCTTTACCTTGCTATATTCATTTTCCAAAATCGTGACGCCTTCTTTCGTTTATATTTTGTTCCTGCTTCTTAATAATATGTTTTTCCCTCTTCAATTATTAATGTCCTGCCTTCATTCACATCCACTATTGTGACTGCACAGTTTTTATGGACACCGCCCTTCCAGAAGTCTTTTACCGGAATGTCAGTGAGGTATGACAAAAGCCCTCTGAGTGCCGCCCCATGCGTGGACACCAATATTGTATCATTTTCCATATTCCTATTATGCACAATTTCCTGCAAAAAATCAGCAGTTCTTGCTATTAATTCATCAATTCCCTCGGCTCCCTCCGGCGGCTTATATGCTTCCGGTTTGTTAAAAAAGTTCATAAACTCAGGATCAGGAATATTGTAATTGTCTTTTCCACAGCACAATCCTTCGTACTCCCCAAAGCTAATCTCTATAATTCTTGGCTCCTCAATAACTGGTATATCACGGTTTCCCTTTATAATCATGGCTGTTTCATATGCTCTCTTCAACGGACTTGTGTATATTCTTGTAAATGCGGTTTCTTTTAATGCCTCTGACGTAATCCGCGCCAGCCTGCACCCTTCTTCATTTAGCGGGATATCGGCTCTCCCCTGAAGGCGCCTTTTTACATTCCAGTCTGTCTCTCCATGACGTATGATATAAAGCTTCATCCTCTCCTCCAAAACAATGATTCTGACTCCAATGAAGAACTTGTTCAAAAATGTTCTCTGCGTCCTGCTTGTCTTTTCTGACTGTACTAAAAAATATATTGCACAACTTGCTGAACAGAAAAACATTCGCAATTTTTTCTTTGCATAATAACTATAATATAATTTAAAAAAAAATACAAGATGCTATTGCATAATGTGAAAATGTCAGTACTATCAGGGTTACAATTCACACCAACGCCAGTTTTCATCAGCTTATAAGTTATTGAGGTGTGAATTATAACAGATTTTGCACACAAAATGCTAAAAGGCAAGCATTTTGGCGCATGATTCCCACTACTTTGGCGTAGGTGTGAAATCAGGTTGCTTTTTTTTCGTCACACACTTATAATGAAGACATCACTTTAACCAAACATGTATAGCGCGGAGGGAAAATTATGTTTAATTGCAGAAAAAGATGTAGAAATCTTGCTTACTGTATTCCATTACTGGCACTACTGTTATCGCTTTGCACTCCCAGCATACTATTAAAAGCAGCCAGCTGGAATCCAAATAAGCTTAAACCAGGCACAAAGCTTTCAGTCGGGGATACGATTAACACCAAAGATACTGATACTATCACTCTAGTGTATTATCCCTCTAATGGAACATCACCTATGGACGAAAAAACTGACACTGGCAAAATCACCATTTTGGAACAGCCTGACACCTCTGCCAATAGTGTCTATAAAAAATATACCATTACTGAAGTTTCTTTTTCAGAAAATAACTTACGCATTTCCTTAACAGGAATTACAACACCGACATATAGTCTCCTGAATCTGATGATTAAAAGCAAACCTGCAAAAACCACTTACACAGAGGGAGAGTCGTTTGACAAAAAGGGTATGGTAATTACAGCCTGCTATTCTGATAACACATGGAAAGATATTACAGATTATACTGTCAAACCTAGCGGAGCACTCACACCCAACGATAAATATGTAACCATAACCTTTACAGACGACAGAAATATTACAAAATCAGTTAACCAGAATATTACCGTAAAGGCAAAAACCCCTGACTCCTATTCCATCTCCGCAAGTGCCGCAGCCGGAGGTACTATCTCGGATGCTGGAGGCTCTGGCATAAAAGGCGGCGGCAGGAAAGCCTGGGGAGTCGGCCCCTGCGATGGGTTCCGCTTGAATTAGGGCGAGGTGGCCGGGAGGGAGGTG
>JAIECJ010000185.1 GCA_029068555.1 Lachnospiraceae bacterium | reverse complement strand
ATATATTGGGCAACATCCTTCACATTCTCGCTTCGCTCAATCCGTCCATCTGGATAAACTCGCTTTGATACGCTCCCAGCTCCGCAGGCGACTATGGTCTGTTTCTCCTCCATAATCAAAATATTATAAATCCCATACTTCCTCTCCCTCGCATACCCAACATTCTCAAAGTTCCCTGACATATTTTTTTGCCGATAGAGGTAATACGGCTTCATACCCAGTGCATACGCACCTTTCTGCGCAATTTCCATTGTGCTGTCTGTATTGTGAAGCGTCGCAATGCCATTTTCCTCAATCCACTGGCTAAGTTTTGATGCCCGCTTGACTGCAAGCGAATGTACCGTCAGGCTGTCGGGATTCAGCCTTGCAATCGCGTCAATCGTATTCTGCACATCCGCTTCCAATTCTCCAGGAAGTCCTAAAATTATGTCCATATTAATGTTATCAAAACCTGCCTCTCGCGCCAGCTGAAATGCCTCCTTTACCTGTTCCACAGTATGCTGCCTGCCAATGTGTTTTAATGTTTCGTCCTTCATTGTCTGCGGGTTCACCGATATACGAGTCACACCATGCTTTTTCAACACAACAAGCTTTTCCCTTGTGATACTGTCTGCCCGCCCCGCTTCCACGGTAAACTCTGTTACCTGTCGAAAATCAAATTTGTCGCGCACATACAGAAGCAATCTCTCCAGTTCCTCTGCTTCCAGTGTTGTAGGCGTTCCGCCCCCGATATAAACAGTATCTAATATCTTGTCCCTGTATGCTTCTGCAACAAAATCAATTTCCTGAAAAAGTGCCTGCAGATATTCCTCCACCCGCTTGCGCCACACTGCGATTGGATAGGATGTAAAGGAGCAGTACAGGCATGTCGTCGGGCAGAACGGAATGCCAATATAGATGCTGTAGCCGTCCTCATAATGAATCTTATCAAGAATTGCTTTCTCGCGTCTGGCAATATCAAGACTTAACTGCGCTTTCCCGTCACTGACTGCATGTGTCGTTTTTAGCCATGTGACAATTTCCTCATCGGTTCTACCCTCTGCCAGCATTCCCATGGCGAGCTTCGTCGGTCTGATACCTGTGAGATTTCCCCATGGAAGCGTCTTTCCTGTGAAATCGCACAAGTCATAATATATTGAAAGTTTACACTCTTTTTTTGTGACATCTTTGTCATTTTTATATGTATGCACATATTCTTTCCTTTTGTCTATATCAATCACAACCTTCATGCTGTCGTCAAAAAGAAGAACTGTCACTCGATTTCTGTTATCCTGATGTCCTTTCTGCTGCTCCTCTGCATACACCCTCACATCATGCTCTGGATAAAATGACTTAATCATCGCATGTAAATCATATTGATAATTTTCCCTGTTTGTATAAACATTTATCATATTTCACACCCCATAAATAAAAAATGCTACAGTTCCTGCCACTCAATATAGGCTGGTCTTTCCTGTGTATGAAAAAACTGTACTCTCGACTCTGTCCATATCCCCCGTAAAGACACTCGATACAGCCGCTTAAGTCATTCATAAGCATCCTCATCCCCCATTCCTTTCAAAGCTGATATAGCATCGCATTCCATTTTGGTCTAATCCCATAAATTGCCATATTCCATGCTTGTCTAGGCGCATAAATTCACCACTGAAAAACGGTGCCGAAAAAAATCCATGCCTATCCTAAGCATGGATTATACTTTCTTTCATATCCGACTGTTGTTGCATCCCCGTGTCCTGAATAAAGCTTTACATCGTCAGGAAGTGTCATGATTCTCTCACGAATCGAATCACTCAGCTGCCTCATGGAACCTGAATAAAAATCAGTTCTTCCAACAGAACAGTTAAAGATCGTATCACCACAAAACAGGGTTTTATCCCCAGCAGCATAATAGCAACACCCTCCTTTTGTATGCCCTGGTGTATGAAGTACCTCAAAATTAACTCCTGCCATGGAAAAGGTCTGTTTGTCATGAAAATATTCATCTGCCCCAAAACCGTATGCCTTGCCGAACCAGCCCGAGAGATTCTTTTCGGGGTCTTTTAAAATCTCTGCCTCATCCTCATAGGCATATATTTTTGCACTACTGAGTTCCTTAAGCTTCAGGGCACCGCCCGTATGGTCTCCATGACCATGTGTCAGCAAAATGCCTGCTATTTTCTCAAATCCAAGGCTTTTCACATCATCGTACACAACCTCCCCATTATCGCCGGGGTCTATAATCACGATCTCATCCGCTCCTTCTCTGTACACATAATAACAATTGGTCTGGCAGGCACTAAGTACCCTTCTCTTTACCCTTAAATCAGCCATATCAGCCTGTCGTCCTTTCAATATCAATCACACTGTCAATCAGCCGCAGCTTATCAACAATCATTTGAAGTTCTTCCCTGCAGGTTATCTCGAAAGTCATTGCAATTGAGGCGATGTCCTGCTTGTTCGTTCTGGTATTCACAGAACGGATGTCAATGTTTTTCTCTGTCAGTGCTTTTGTGATATCTGCTAACAGACCACTCCTGTTCTGCGCATATATCACGATTTCTGTCAGATACTTCTCCTTCCGCTCCGCTGCTTCCTCTGGCTGCCATTCCGCATCAATCAGTCTGGAACGATCCAAATCAGACAGACTCATAATATTGATACAGTCTGTCCTGTGAATGGAAACACCGCGTCCACGCGTGACAAATCCGACAATCTCATCGCCTGGCACTGGTGCACAGCAGCGTGAAAACCGTACCGCCACATCATGAATCCCCTTGACTGTGATACCAGTCTTACCCTTGGTTTTCATCTGTTTATTGGCATTATTTTCCTGTATCTGTGCAATCAGTTCCTCATCCGTCGCCTGCTTTTTGTGCTCTTTGGCGTACAGCTCCTGCATACGGTTTACAACCTGCCCCTCCTTGAGGGCGCCATGCCCGATTGCTGCAAGCACCGCATCCCAGTCATTAAAACCATATTTGTGCATAACTGCCCTTTGCAGCTCTGCCGTCAAAATTTCTGCAGCATTTACATTCTTAGACTTACAATAACTCTGAAAAAGTTCTCTTCCCTTGACGATGTTGTCTTCCTTCAGCTCACTCTTAAACCACTGGGAAATCTTGTTTTTTGCTTGTGACGATTTGACGATATTCAGCCAGTCGCGGCTTGGCCCCTTTGAGTTCTGGGAAGTCATGATTTCGATACAGTCACCGTTGTTAATCTGATAGTCAATCGTGACAAGCTTGCCATTTACCCTAGCGCCTATCATTTTATTGCCGACCGCACTGTGAACACTGTATGCAAAGTCAATCGGCGTAGAGCCGGCAGGCAGATTTTTCACATCTCCCGCCGGTGTGAAACAGTACACATGATCCGAGAATAAATCCAAATCGCTCTTTAAAAGCTTCATAAATTCCTTGTTGTCAGATGTATCCTTCTGCCATTCGAGAATCTGGCTGAGCCAAGCCAGCTTTTCCTCCTCGCCTCCGCTCGATACCTTGCCGTCACTTGCTTCCTTATATTTCCAGTGCGCGGCAATACCATACTCCGCAACTCTGTGCATCTCAAACGTCCGAATCTGTATCTCAAATGGGACACCCATCGATCCAATCAGTGTCGTGTGAAGCGACTGATACATATTCGCCTTTGGCATGGCAATATAATCCTTAAAACGTCCGGGCATAGGCTTATACATTTCATGAATCACGCCTAGCGCCGCATAACAGTCCTTGACAGAGTCAACAATGATACGCACCGCAAACAAATCAAAAATCTGGTCAATTGTTTTTCCCTGATTTTTCATTTTTTTATAAATACTGAAAAAATGTTTCACCCTTCCGTCAATCTGGGCGTCAATCCCCGCATCCGTAATGTGTTCTGTCACTTCGTCCACAATATCCTGCACATACTTCTCTCGCGCATCTTTTCGCAATGCAATTTTTTCCACCAAGTCATAATAGGCTTCCGATTCAAGATATTTCAACGATAAATCGTCCAACTCAATTTTAATCTTTGAAATACCAAGCCGCTCCGCGAGCGGTGAATAAATATCCAGTGTCTCTCTCGCGATACGCTTCTGACTCTCCAGTGACTTATATTTCAATGTCCGCATATTATGAAGACGGTCTGCCAGTTTAATCAGTATCACACGAATATCCTTTGTCATTGCGAGAAACATTTTTCGCAGATTCTCTGCCTGAAGTTCTTCGCGGCTCGTCTGCCGGTCGGGCGCAGCATCCCCTGTATACTGTAACTGCTCCAATTTGGTAACGCCGTCAACAAGAAGCTCTACATCCGGTCCGAACTCCTCCTTTAGCTGCTCATTGGTCATAATGGTATCTTCAACGACATCGTGCAAAAGTCCCGCAATGATGGTTTCCTTGTCAAGCTCTAAATCCGCAAGTATGATTGCCACGCACAACGGGTGGACAATGTACGGCTCCCCTGATTTCCTGACTTGATCCTTATGCGCGATACAAGCAGTCTTATACGCCTTGTCAATCATTGAGATATCATCAGACGGGTGATATTTGTGCACACGCCGAATAAGCCCCTGATATAACTCATCGGGGCTTTGAAATTCTTTGATATATTCGATTTTCCGTTCGTCTGCTTTTCTGGACCCAGCCTTACTTCCATTTATGATAAGGGAGTCCTCATATGCTCCTGTTCTTGTCTGTTTCTCATCTGTCACTTCGCATCACCAGCCATATTCAACAAATTATTTATACCATCCGCTTCCTATTTGCCCTCATAGGTTATCGCCGCGTCGAGTCTGCAGCCTGCTATCCGCTCTCTTCCTTTGAGTCCGGCAAGCTCCATTAGCACAACGACGCCCACTACCTCACCGCCAAGTGACTCAATCAGCTTGATCATGGCTTCTGTCGTACCTCCGGTCGCAATCAGGTCATCGACTACCAGGACTTTCTGCCCTGGCTGAATGGAATCCTTATGCATTTCTATGGTCGCTTTTCCATATTCCAGATCATAGTCTATGGAAACGGTCTCCCTTGGGAGCTTTCCCTTTTTCCGAATCAGGACAAAAGGTTTGTTGTTATTATAGGCAATCGGGGTTCCGAAAATAAATCCCCGGGATTCGGCTCCTGCCACGACATCATATTCTAAATCCTTCACCAAATCCTGCATGGTATCAATAGCGAGATGCAGTCCGTCCGCATCCTGCAAAACACTCGTCACATCGCGGAAAATAATGCCAGGTTCCGGAAAATCAGGTATCGCTCTTACGTATTCTTCCAATTTTTTCATAATGTATACTCCAATCTTTTCCTCTTTAAAAAAAATTTCACAGAAATTTTCTGAATAGTTTACCTTAATGTTACTATTATAGTATTATTTGAATGTGAAGTCAATTCTTTTTCGCAACAACCAAATCAATCTAAAAAGTTATCGTTACTGTTCACACCTACACCAAAGTAGTGGGAATCATGCGCCAAAATGCTTGCCTTTTAGCATTTTGTGTGCAAAATCTGTTATAATTCACACCTCAATAACTTATAAGCTGATGAAAACTGGCGTTGGTGTGAATTGTAACAAGTTATCCATTCCATATCTTCCTGCTGCTCAATGGCATTATAGTCGATGCCAAGCAAGCCGCACTGATTCTTGATGGCTTCCTCGACGAATTCCTCTGTGACCCATTCAATGTCTGCCTCATCGCGGCATCTGCTGATGTAGGTTTCACAAACGCTGATTTGATCCACAGTACATTCACTCAAATCATAGATATAAAACATTTTCTCACCGATTGTATAGACCATCACAGTAAAAATGATATCCTCATTACCGGAAAAAACTTCATTGTATATTGTCTCTCTGCCAACATACCTTACACACCATCCGGTCAAAATCACTGCTTCATAGATATG